>CAYHFB010000232.1:0-6380 GCA_964355695.1 uncultured candidatus Brocadiaceae bacterium | reverse complement strand
CCACACAAGAATTAAATTCCCTTGAATGCCTTGAAAAGACTGATAGAATCAAAGCGTATCAAAATAATACGAAAGGGATAAAAACAGATAGAAAAGGCTTGGAAATATCTGTATGGAGTTTTTTTGTGGAGGGATAAAGTGGCAATAGATAAAGAATTGATAAAAAGTAAAATCCACAGCAAGGAAAACATTTCTCTTAAAACAATCACCGACATCGTGGCTTACAAAGTATATGAAAGCCCTGAAAATACTGGGCCGGAATCTAACTTTTTAGCCGCCGCCGAGATGGTTGCCCAATATATTTCAGACAATTTTACCGATTTTGATTCGTTCAAGAGCCAGTTGGCCCATCTTGACAAAGGAATGCAACCGATCCACCAACTTGCCGACACCATCTACAATTACTATCAGGACAAGCAGTTTTTGAGTTTCGAAGTCGTTAAAGACATGATTTCGAGGACACGTGACGTCAATTTAAAAACGATAGCCGACATTGTGGCTTATAAAATATACCAGAGTCAGGACGACAAAGGACCTGAACTCAATTTTATGTCCGCCGAGACCTTTGTAGCCCAATACATCTCAGAAGACTTCAAAAACCTCCGCGAAGTAAGGAAATGCCTCACCGACCTCGGAAAAGGCTCCTACGCGCTAGAGGTATTTGCAGACCTGGTGTTCAAATACTATTGCCAGAAGAAAGACTAAGGGTGTAGCCTGGTGGCACAGGCATCTTGCCTGTGCTTTATTATTGTGAAACAGTCACTGCCAGGAAACCACCAAACGGGCATGGTGGCTGCCCCATGGATACATCCACTGAACAAGGAATTTTGTTGTGGCAAGCGGGGTTGCTTATCCTACCAGACTGTTGGTTCGGGTTTGCAACGTGAACCCGCCGAAGAATTAAATACCCTTGAACGCCTTGGAAATGCCGATAAAATGAAGGCGTTACATATAACACTCAAAAGGATAAAAACAGGCAAAAAAGGCCTGGGAATTATTACGGTAAACTGGATGCGTTGTACAGATACCCCATAACTTTTCGTTTCGTTTAGGAATAGAACAATGCCCAGAGATATCCCGGTTGGTAACGGCTCTTTGCTGGTCGCTTTTGATGCGGATTACGCCATCAGGGACTTTTATTTCCCCCGTGTAGGAAAAGAAAACCACTCGCAGGGGAATCCCAGCAGGTTTGGCGTTTGGACGCGTGAGGGGTTTTCATGGGTTAATGCACGGGATTGGAAGCTCACGCTGGGGTATATGAAAGAGACGCTCGTTACCTCCGTACGCGCCTTTAACGAAAAACTGGGTATACAGCTTACTTGCAACGACGTTGTTGACTTCGAAAAGAACATCTACCTACGCAAGGTAACGGTTCGCAACCTAAAGAATACCAAGAGGGATATCCGCCTTTTTTTTCATCAGGACCTCAATATTATGGAAAACGAGGTCGGCGATACGGCGTTTTATGACGCAAAGCAGAATTGCATCATCCACTACAAAGGCCCCCGGTACTTCCTGGTAAACTGCTCCGCAGACGACGTATGGGGCGTACGCGAGTACGCTACGGGCATTAAGCGCCACCAGGGCGCGGAAGGCACCTGGAGGGACGCAGAGGACGGCATTTTGGGAGGAAACCCCATCGCTCAAGGCTCCGTAGACTCCACCATCGGCGCCTATATGGAAATCCCGTCGCTCGGCGAAACCGTCGTTTACTACTGGATCGCCGCGGGGAAAAATTACGGCGAAGTGAATGGGCTGAATGACATACTCCTGAGTGAAAAGCCGCAAAAAATAATCGACCGGACGGCAAGCTACTGGCGCCACTGGGTTAATAAGGAGGAGTTTGATTTTGGAAATCTGCCACAGGACATTGTCGATCTCTTTAAACGCAGCCTCCTTATCCTCCCAACGCAAATTGACAGCGGAGGCGCCATTATCGCCGCAAACGATTCGGATATCAGGCAGTACGCGAAAGACACCTACAGCTACATGTGGCCGCGCGACGGCGCACTGGTAAGCTACGCCCTGATGATGGCCGGGTATACCACGATGTGCCGGAAGTTTTTCGATTTTTGCGCCGGAGTGATCGCCCCCTATAATTTCTGCGCCAGCGTGATGGTGGACGACGGGTTTTTGCTCCATAAATACAACCCCGACGGCTCCTTTGGCAGCTCCTGGCACCCGTGGGTAAAGGGGGATGATATACACGTCCCCATCCAGGAAGATGAAACGGCGCTGGTGCTTTGGGCCATGGGACAATATTACGACAAATACCGGAAGATCGAAGAAATCCGCCCGCTCTACCACTCCTTCATTGAGAAGGCGGCTGATTTTCTCGTGAGCTACCGGGATGAGCAGACGGGGCTTCCCCTTCCCTCTTATGACCTGTGGGAAGAACGGCGCGGCATACTATCGTTTACTACCGCTACCGTTTACGGCGGATTGATTGCGGCTGCAAACATATCAGACATTTTTTGTAACGTCGAAAAAGCCAAAATATACCGGCAGGCCGCCGCGCAAATTAAGGAAGCCATCGACAAACATCTCTACAGTGAAGATCACAAAAGGTTTCTCCGGATGATCTATCCGAAGAAAGACGGGGGGTTCGACTGCGACGCGACAATCGACGCCAGTCTCTACGGCATGTTTGCCTTCGGTGTTTACGACCCTCACGACATAAAGGTGCAGAACACCATGAAGGCCATCGAAGAGGCCTTGTGGGTGAAGACGAAAATTGGGGGTATCGCCCGATACGAGCGCGACTCCTATCAACGCGTTGGCAACGACGACGCTATTCCCGGCAACCCGTGGATTATTTGTACCATGTGGGTGGCGCAATACTACGTGTCTATCGCCAAAACCCCTGAAGACCTTGAGCGCGTGATTAATTACCTGAGATGGGTCGTGTCGCGCGCGTTGCCTTCCGGCGTACTGGCGGAACAAATCAATCCTTATACGGGAGCGGCCGTTTCGGTTTCTCCCCTGACGTGGAGCCATGCCTCGGTCGTTCAGACCGTTATGGAGTATCTTGGAAAATGCCAGGAACTGCACATCTGCGGGCAATGCGGACATTCCACATTTCGTTACGGACGCATGGGAAGAAAGCAGGGGGAAAAACATGAAGATTAGGCACAAACTTGCCATACTCCTGGCCGCCTTACTGATAACCTTAAACGGCGTGCTCGCCTTTTTTATCTACCAGCGGGCCCGCCAGGAGTTTACCAAAGAGGTCCGGGAAGAGGCAAAGTTGATTGCGATGGAGTTGGAAATTACCCGAAACTACCTCGCTTTTGCCCTGAAGGAGTCAAAGCTGGACGTCACGGAGCAGACAAAACATTTTATCCCCGCCGTTTCCGGTCACGCCATTGGCTTGAAATTCTCAGAAAAAACCGGCTACGTCATTAAGCAGACAAGTACCAAGTACCGGAACCACTTCAACAAGCCCGACGCCTTCGAAGAAAAAGTCCTCCGTAAAATGGACGCCGACCCGAATTTGATTGAATACTGGGAAGACGACGTCGTAGACGGCAAAAGGGTGGAGCGCTACCTGTACGCCTTGCACGTAAAAGAGGATTGCCTGCTTTGCCATGGGAAAAAGGAGCTCGCCCCGGAATTTATCAAAAACAATTACTCTGCCGGCTACGATTATAAAGCCGGTGAGTTGCGAGGGGCCATCAGCGTTATCATCCCAAAAGAAGTTGCAGAACAACGATTTTCGGCGAACATCCTCTTTTTTGTTATTCTTGGCGTTGCCAGTATCATGCTGGTCGTAGTCATTGTGTTTATAACGACAAGAAGCTTTATGCGGCCTATCGAACTGCTGACGAGTGCCGTCACCGCCGTTACGGAAACGGGCAACCTTACAAAGAATGTGGATATTACGTCCCGCGACGAGGTTGGGCAGCTCGGCAGGGCGTTTAACGCCATGTCAACCAAACTGCAGTCAACGTATGCCACCCAGGAACAACGCATAGCCGAAAAGACCTCCCACTTGCAAAAGGCCATCCTTGCTCTGGAACAGGCGAATAAGATGAAGTCGGAATTCCTGGCCAATATGTCACATGAATTACGCACCCCCCTCAACGCGGTTATCGGCTTCGCGGAGGTGCTGCGGGACAAAATTGCCGGGGACTTGAACGAAGAGCAACTGGACTTTGTCAAGGACATCCACAGTAGCGGCCAGCACCTCCTCCAAATGATCAACGATATATTGGATTTGTCAAAAGTCGAAGCGGGAAGAATGGAACTGCATTACGAGACATTCCTTGTCACGCCAGCCATTGAGGACGTGCATACCATACTGAAAGGCCTCGCAAACAAGAAACATTTGGAGCTTAAAACCCTGATGCTTACGGAGGTGGACGCTATTGAGGCCGACCGTGTCAAATTCAAACAGATACTGTACAACCTACTTTCAAACGCGATAAAATTTACCGACGAAAATGGGAAAATATTTATTGAGCTTGGTATTGTGGACGATATGCTGCAAATCTCCGTATCGGATACCGGAATTGGCATGAAGCCAGAAGACCAGCAAAAGGTTTTTAAAGAATTCTGGCAGGCGGATAGCTCCTTCTCCCGGAAATACGAAGGCACGGGGCTGGGGCTGGCCCTGACGAGGCGGATTGTCGAGATGCACGGGGGCAAGATTTGGTTTGAGAGCGAGTACGGAAAGGGGAGCGTCTTTTATTTTGCCCTACCGCTGAAGTCCGTCCCGCAGGCGACAAAACCAAAGGAGCCTGAAGAGCAACCGCCACAGACGGAGGTTATGGTAAACAAAGGGGCAAAAACAGCGCTCATCGTGGAAGACGACCGCATGGCCGCCGACATCCTTACGGTGTACTTGACGAACGCTGGTTACAACGTCGTCGTTGCAAAGGATGGAGAAGATGCCCTCAGAAAGGCACGGGAAGTGCGGCCCTTCTTTATAACCCTCGACATCATGCTGCCGAAGGTTGACGGGTGGAACGTCCTTTCGGAACTGAAAAAATCCCCCGACACGGCTGATATCCCGGTGATTATCGTGTCGATTGTCGATGACAAGGAATTGGGCTACAGCCTGGGAGCAGTCGATTATCTCATCAAACCCGTTAACAGGGAAAGCCTCATCAACGCCGTGAACTCCTGCCTGCCCGTGAAAAACAGCGTGGATGAGACCTGGAAGGTGCTGTTGGTGGACGACGACGAAAAGGCCGTTAAATTCATGGCGACTATTTTGGAAGAAGAAGGGTTCAAGACGCTTAAGGCTTACGGCGGCGAGGCAGGGATAAATCTCGCCATCGGCGACAACCCCAATCTTATCATCCTCGACCTTATGATGCCCGGCGTTAGCGGCTTTGACGTCGTAGAGCGGCTTCGGGTACATCCGGTGGCTACCGCCATCCCCATCATTGTTTGTTCGGCCAAAGACATTACCGCCGAAGACAAAAAAACCTTAAACGGCCACATCACCGCCATCGTACAAAAGAGCAGCCACACAAAAGACGACCTCCTCGCGGCGATCAAAAAGATTGAACGGTTGAGAAGCAAGGCAACTTAAAATCTTCTTCGTTTTAGCTACGGTACTGGTCGGGCTTTTTCAGACTCGAATTTGCACGGTTTTTACGTAGGGCAAGGCTTCAGCCTTGCAACTGTCTGGTCATGCACCTGAGATTGCAACCTCCGGCCGGCATCCCAGCCCATTCTTTGTCTTCTTTCTTCTCTTTTTCTGTGAGAGGATAGATAATGAGCCTCTCGATCTTTTTCTATTTCGTCTATTTCATTAATCACATCGCCACTGAACGGTTACCTTGCTTTTTGTTTTGTTGGCTCGGTATGAGGTCAGGAGGTCTGAAAGTAGTCTTGTCCAGGTGTTCGGGTTTTGTTGCTCCTGAGCCTGCAATTGTCACATCCTTTTTCCCGAACGGCGTGATGTAGAAACCGTGAAGGTTTATCGGTTCCCGTATGGGGTCAATATGTCGTAGAACCGCCTGTGTGAATTTGGGCATTGACCAGAAAGACCACGGCATTTAGTCCTCGCCTAACTGAGTAGCTCGACAATGTTAGATTAGCACAATAGTTCTGAATGTCGTATCATTTGTTATCATACATCACAATCTTTAATGAAAGGATGGCGATACCGATGAACAACGAAACGATGAGAGATATGTGTGATTCCAACCGTTGGGGACTTTCTGCGGAAGCGATTGCCGATTTGGGAAACCGTTTGCAGCGTTTTTGGGAACGATTTCGTGGCAACTTTAAGACCAGAACCCGCAACGGAGCTGGGCATGCGTGGACGTATCTGCGAGGGCTTTTGTTGATGGGAAAAGGGCGCAATTTTGCCAATATAGACCGACGCGTCATTGACCCTGGAGGGGATGGGCAGAACTTGCAGCAGT
>CAYHFB010000231.1:0-6383 GCA_964355695.1 uncultured candidatus Brocadiaceae bacterium | reverse complement strand
AGGACACGGGCACCGTGTCCCTACTTTGAAATTCCTGTACGTTGAATTAGGCCTTCGGCTACTGATTTGTATTACACACAAGGACACGGGCACCGTGTCCCTACATTGAAATTCCTGTACGTTGAATTATGCCTTCGGCGACCGCCCTCTGTAGCTCAAACCTTTAGGTCTGATGGACGTTGCACTTGTCACGGATATATGCATTCGGCTGTTGGCCAGATAAAACATGTTGATTTCTTTATTGGAAGTGTCCCATTTGATTTGAAGGTGACTTATTTCCCGGCGGAATATATAAAATCCAAAAGAAAAGGGCTTGGTTTCCCGTCGAAATGACCTCTTTGAAGGCCTAAGCCAAAGATATCTATCTGGCGGGTGGAAAACACTGCTTGCGGCTGAATTTAAACGTCAGACGGAAACAAAACGACACGGATATTACCAGAAATGAGACGGTGAAATTATATCCAGAGCTAATTGCGCATAAAGCTAAAAAGCCCCCCTTCCCTACCACAAAATCTTCCCGCCTGCCATAGCGACGGCTTTAATTGTCTTGACAAAAAAGATTTTATATTTAGTATATTTAAGTTTCAGTACTATCTGTTCTGTCCTCAGTTTTGTTTGAGCAATCAGCAAAATTTTTATATTATTTGGGAACCTAAACCTTTCATAAGGTGTTAAAATTGGATTATAAGAAGATTGATGAACTAGCGAATCGGGTTGGTGGTGCGTTGCGGTTAACGTCGTTGATTGTCAGCAGGGCGCGGCAAATCGTTAAAAAATCGCCTATTTTGGTGGAAACAGAGAGCGACGACCCCGTTCAAATAGCGTTTCAGGAGTTGATGGAAGGGAAAATCAGGTTGAGGGAGGAGTACGAACAGGTACCCGCCACACCGGTTTCGCAGGAAAATAAGGAAAAAATGTTGTAACGGTGGTTTGGTTTGCAAAGAAGGTGGAAACGATGTAGACTTCAAGTACACATCCTCACCCCCCCACTGCCAGTGGGGGCAAAGCGGAATCGACTCGATTAAGCCTGCCTGAATGATCGCACCTCTATCACCATGTCTGGTTATTCAAGTATTTCAATAGGTACGGAAATTTGCATGTAATTAATTGGATGGCACGCACAAACGCCGTTTGTCCGTGCCTTATGATTTATAATAGTATGAAAGTGACAGGAGACGTGGCCAGCCACAGTTCCCCGCCGGTGGGGGGTGGAATGGCGCCAGTGAAAAGACCGGCAGGTTTGTAGGTGTGGTTGTGAAAGGATAAGGGATTTGCTGAAAAGGTATTTATGCGTAAAATTGCGATAAGGGAGTGTTGTCTATTATGATAAAAGTCGAACATTTAGCAAAACGATACGCTGAGGCGTACGCAGTAAACGATATATCGTTTGAGGTTAATGAGGGCGAGATATTGGGTCTGTTGGGGCCTAATGGCGCGGGAAAGACCACGACCATGCGCATCCTCACGTGTTACATGCCTGCAACCTCCGGTACTGCAACGGTGGCAGGTTTTGACGTGTTTAATAACTCTGTGGACGTGCGTAAAAACATCGGGTACTTGCCGGAAAACGTACCGCTCTACCCAGAAATGCGGGTGAAGGAGTACCTTTCATTCCGCGCAAAGCTAAAGAGAGTGCCGCGCCGCGAACGGAAATCGAAAATCGGAGAGGCCGTTGACCGGTGCAGGATTGTTGACGTGCAAAACCAGATCATCGGCACGCTTTCAAAGGGATACCGTCAGCGCGTGGGTTTGGCCGACGCCCTTGTCCATGATCCGAAGATACTCATTCTTGACGAACCGACCATCGGGCTTGACCCCAACCAGATACGCCAGGTGCGGCAGCTTATTAAGGAGCTGGGCGAAAAACATACCATATTGCTTTCCACACATATCCTGCCCGAAGTTGAAATGCTTTGCGGAAGGGTAATCATTATCAATAAAGGCAAGATCGTCGCTATGGACACTCCTGCCAACCTGGAGAGCCAGCTTAAGGCGGATAACCACATTGCTCTGGAAGTGCGGGGTAACGGAGAAAAAATCAAGAATGCGTTATCAGGCATCAAAGGGGTCAGAAAGGTAACGTGGCGCGATAACGGCGCAATCGCCAATTTTGCCGTTGAGTCCGAAAAAGGCACGGACGTTCGGGAAGAGATTTTTTCAAGCGTGGTAAAAAATAACGGGATTATCAGGGAGATGACCCTTGCGCCAGTTACGCTGGAAGAAGTATTCCATCAAATTACCACACAAGAGCAGGAGGTAACGGCTTAAATGAGATGCACAGGGACTATTTTTCAAAGAGAAATTAACGCATATTTCCTTTCTCCGGTTGCTTATGTTATTATCGCCGTATTTATGATCTTCTCCGGCTATTTCTTTTCGGTAATGTTGGGAATAACGCAGGAGACGACATTGCGGTATAGCCTAGCCTATACACAGTTTATCCTTTCCATCCTTGCCCCCGTTATTACAATGAGGCTGTTCGCCGAAGAAAACAAGACGGGGACGATTGAACCCCTTATGACGGCCCCCGTCACGGACTCTGCTGTAGTCTTCGGCAAGTTCCTGGCGGCCTGGGCGCTTTATAACGTCATGATAGTGCCGACGGCATTTTATATCATATTCCTGGCATGGGTAGGCAACCCTGATTATGGTGCAATTATTGCCAGCTACATCGGGCTGATACTGATGGGCGGTCTCTTTATATCCATCGGGCTTTTAATATCAGCCGTCACCAAAAATCAGATCGTGGCGGCCGTTATCGGCATCGTTGCCCTCCTTATACTTCTGGTTATCGGTTTAGCCAGCGCCGGGAACGAAGGGTGGTTTTACAGCAGCGTGAGGTATCTCGGAACGTATGACCATTGGGAGACGTTTACCAAGGGTATCGTGGATACCAGGGACGTAATATACTATGTTAGCTTTACCGCTTTACTTTTATTTGTCGTTGTGCGTATTGTAGAAAGCAGGAGATGGCGATGAGTGCTTTGAGAGAAAAAAAGAAAGACTGGTTTGATCTATTCAGCGGCTACATTATCCTGGCAGGGATCGTAGCCGCTGTTGCTGGGTTTGGAATATCGAGGATTTTTAATGCATGGGGTCTCCCTTCTCTTATACTCGTTGGGATTGGTGGAGGCGTTATTATCGGCCTCAGCACGGCAAAGGCCGTGCGGAATCGATGGTTTTCAACGGAGGCGTCCAAGAGAAAGGCGCTGGTAGGGACGAACGTTGCCGTAATGTCCGTATTTGCCGCGGCGATCTTTGCCGTTGTCGGCTTTTTAAATTCCCGGCACTATGAACGCTTCGATCTTACGCTGAGCGGGAAATATTCCCTTTCAACCAAAACGAAGAACATACTGAAAGGCCTTGACAAGCCTTTGGTTATTACCACCCTTTTTAATCCGGGTGAGATGTTTTACGAACAGATTGTGGACGTTTTGAAGGAATACGCCTATCATTCCGGTAAAATCAAGATTGAAAGTATTGACCCCATGAGGAACCGCACTGCGGCCGAAGAATTGGCAAGGCGCCTTAAGATCGACGCCCTTCAGTTGAATACCGTGGTATTTGAATGTGGAGAACACAGCAAGCACGTTCAGCAGAATGAGGTTATTGAGAAACAGTATCCATTCAAGTTTAAAGGTGAAGAGGCATTTACCGAAGCCATCCTCAATGTCACGCAGGAAAAGCAAATGGTTATCTATTTTGCAACGGGGCATGGGGAGCGAAGTTTTGAAGATTACGACCGTTCTGGGGTGTCGGGTATCGCCAATGCGCTTAAGCGCGATAACTGCTGGATTGCCCCGCTGGATATTTTATCGAAGAAAAAAATCCCCGATGATTGTGAGGTACTGGTTGTTGCCGGGCCGTCCAAGGCCTACCTCACGGAAGAATTAAACATCATTCGCGACTATCTGGAAGGCAAAGGAAAGCTGGTACTCATGCTTGAGCCTGCGGTTTCTCCGAACAATCCTACCGGGTTTAAGACGCTCCTGGCTGAGTACGGGATTGTCGTCCGTGACGACGTTGTTGTTTATAACAAGATAAGCAACCCCCTGTATGGTATACAAACCAGCGCTGAAGTATACGTGAGCAAGGATGAATATGCAGAAGACCATCCGATTACCAACGATCTGAAGAACTACAACACCATACTCTTTGGCGCGTGTTCCGTTGACGCTGCTCCGGTTAATGACCAAATGCCCTACCAGGCCACCGTGCTTGTTCACGCACCGGAAGGGTCTTGGGGTGAGACGGACGTTTCCAATTTGCGTCAAAAGAAGCCGGAAAACAACGTGGACTCCGATTTGCCAGGGCCGGTTTCCCTGGTGGTTGCTTCACAGGTAAAGGAGCTGCCTAAGTCAGTTACTAAGTCGCATCCTGCTATGGCCAACGACCCGAAGTCTAAGCCACAGGGCGCGAGGCTGGTTGTTTTTGCTGACGTGAATTTTGCCACAAACGAATACGTGGACAATCCGGGAAACCCTGATTTGTTCCGAAACGCCGTAAATTGGTTAGCAAAGAAGGAGACGCAATTGGGCATTGCCGCCAAACCGCCTGATTTCCGCAAGGCAACAATAAACCCGGTTCAAATGAAGGTGATTTTCTGGATTTCCATTGTTGGAATCCCCATCATACCGGTTATTATCGGCAGTCTTGTTTGGTGGAGACGCCGCCGTTAAAGGGTAATTCCTTGCAGAGTAATTACATTCTATTAACTACCGTATTTTCGATGGAGGAAAGAGTTCCGCTATGAAATTTAAAACAACCCTCATCCTTTTAATTGTAGCAGCTATCGGCCTTGGGTACGTCTTCCTTTACGAGAGGAAGCAACTACCGCAGGAGGAATGGGAGAGGCTACAGAAGAAAGTGATTCCTGATTTCAAATCGTCTCTCGTGAAAAAAATTGAGCTGAAAAATGAAAGCGGTACCGTCGTTTTGGAAAAGCGGGCAGATAGCTACTGGTATATTATCGACCCGCAAAAAATCCGTGCGGACAACTCTGAAATAAAGAGCATCCTCACGGAGTTCGAATTTATGACGAAGATCGGGTCATTTAAGCAAGAAAGCGGCAAGACATACGACCTTAAAGACTACGGATTGGACGTGATAAAAACCTCGATTACGATGTACACTGACGTCCATACTCAACCGGGTACGATACAGGTCACCGGCCCTAAGAGCAAATACACCGTGTTTGTCGGGCAAAAACTGGCGGCGGGCGATAACGTATACATGAAGCTAGATGCAAACGAAGAAGTATTTGTTGTGCCGGGTAGCTTGTACGAAAAGGCCCATAAGACCATTCTGGATTTAAGAAGCAAGTGGGTATTTTCCTTTGATAAGGAAGCCGTGTCCAAGTTGCAGATCAAGACGGGCACACATAACATTGTTTGCAGCAAGAAGGGTAGTTTCTGGCGGTTGAACGAACCCGTTGACGACCTCGCTGACATGGAAAGAATCAAGGAAATCCTGACAAGGTTAAAAAATCTGCAGATCGAGAATACCGACTTTGTCTCCGACAACCCGGACGATATAGCCAAAGCCGGATTGGATAATCCGCAGTTGACCGTTGCTATCACGGAAAACGGCGCTGATCAAACGGTGCATTTCGGCTTCACACTCGATAATAAGGTGTACGTGAAGCGCACCGATGAGCCGACGATATTTTTCCTGAAAGATATGATCCTCGCCGACCTGAATAGGAAGCCGAATGATCTGCGCGACAGGAGGGTCGTCAGGTTTGACAGCATTGGAACGTATGGCCTCAATAAGTTGGAAATTAAGACGGCGACGGATTCGATGGTTATTGAAAAGGCGTTAGACCTTGATTGGAAGATTACAAAGCCGGTCAACATCTATGCGGATCAGGATACCGTAATAAACTTCATTGAGCAGATCAAGACGCTTGAAATTGAAGATTTCGTCTCTGACAAGCCGGCGGACCTGGCTGCGTATGGATTACAGGACGTTGCCTTTGAAATATGCGTTACCAAAGAAGATGACAAGCAGTTGGCGCGCTTTTACGTCGGTAATAAACAGAAGGACGGTACCAAGTGCTACGTAAAGCGAATCGATGAAGACCCGGTATATACGGTGGCTACGGCTGGATTCTACGATAAGTTGGAAAACGCGATACTGGCCTTCCGTGACCGGTTGGTAAGTGAGATTGACAAAGAATTGGTGAAAAAGATCGTTATTGAAAAACCGGATCGCACCTTTGTTTGTGAAAAATCGAGTAAAAAGGATAGCGAAGGCCAGGACTTGTGGGAGCTTTCCAAGCCCGTTCAAGTGGTTGCTGACACGGAACTCATCAACCAGATTGTGTGGAGTCTGTCGTTCTTAAAGGCCGATTACTACGTTGAAAAATCGCCTAAAAACCTTAA
>CAYHFB010000230.1:0-6408 GCA_964355695.1 uncultured candidatus Brocadiaceae bacterium | reverse complement strand
AATATGAAGCCTTCTATGTATAACATTCTTTTTCCTATCGAAACAATCAATCGTGAGTTAGATTTCAGGCTTTTTCTTGCAGTTTATTTTGCGGATGCGTCACGTCGCATCTTTATTGGACAACATGATGTCTTGGATTCAATAGTACCTTATATGCAAGGCGGCGTATATGTGGGAAAGAATTTGTTTAAGAGCGAGTTTTTGTCTAAGTCATACGACAAAAATTTGTTGAAGAACTACATCCGTCTGAAAGAAAAAGGGTTTTCTGTTGTTCATTTTGATGAGGAAGGTTCTATCTATGTCGGTGGTGAAATTGAATGGCAACAAGCATGGGATAGAAGATTGGATATAGGAGTTCTTCAACGTGACGATTTTGTCTGCACCTGGGGCGAACTGCCTGCTAAGCATTATAGTGCAAAAAGGCCTGAATTTGCTTCTAATATTCGGATTACAGGCCATCCACGGTTTGATATTTATAAAGCGAAGTATCGCGCATATTATAAGGGCGATGTAGAAAAGATTCGTGAACGTTACGGTCGTTATATTTTGTTAAACACTAATCTGACATACGCCAATAATAGTCTGGGGTTGAAAGACAGTTTTTCCCCCAGATGTCTTTATGAACCATCGGACAAGACTAAAAGAATAAATTCAGTGAGGACGTGGGCTCACACTTCTCAGATACTGGTTAACTTTGTTTCGCTTATTCATAGAATAAGTATTGAGTACCCAAATATTCCAATTATTGTGCGCCCTCATCCAACGGAGGATTGGGATTTTTATAAAACGGTTTTTAATGGCGTCAATAATATACATGTGGTGCATTCCGGCCCTGTCGGACCTTGGATTATGGGATCAGAGGTGCTTATTCACGATGGCTGCACTACTGCGATCGAAGCTTATTTTTCTGATAAGCCTATAATAAACTATAAGTCTGTGATTGATTCAAAGATTGATTTTAAAATTCCCAATCAGTTGGGAATAAAGTGTTCGACTGATGGTGAAGTACTTGCAGAGGTGGGAAATATTTTGAACGGAAAGCAGAAAATAGAAAATAATATGCCGAGCGAAGAAGCATGCAGCCTATTATTTAATTTTAAGGATTATGCTTTTGAGCCGTTGATAAAAGTTATGGAAGAAGCCTTGGCAACAGTTACAGCTACACCTAAGTCTCCCAAAATCGGCGGTTTGGTTCTAAAAGAGACATTGAGAATGTTGGAGTATAAGGCAAGGGACATAATACGCCCCTTGTTTCCTGATAAGGTTATTTCGTATAAGACTGGTCGGTATCAGTTTTATGGATTTGACAAATCCTTGATTGAGAAAAAAATAAATATGATACAAAATATGTTGCACAAAAAAGTAAACTTTACACAGATAGGTGATTCATTGATAGTAATTGACCAGTAAGAGCCAAATGCAAGTTAGAATTCACACACATTAGGCAGGAAAAAAGTACGACAAAAGGAGACTGCGACGGCAGAGAATGGATTACTCACTTTTTTTAGATGTCCCGATTGTAATGGAGATTTGGGGCGATTCGAAAATAAAGTTGTGTGTAATGATTGTAAGTTAGAAATAGACATAATCAAAGGTATACCAAGATTTGTGAAGTCGGATCTTCATGAAAATTTCGGGATACAATGGAATAGATTTTCGACGGTACAGTTAGATAGTTGTAATGGTTCTACCGAATCACAAGATCGTTTATTGGTACAGTCCGGCCTGGCGCCGGAGTTTTTTAGAGGGAAAAATGTTCTGGAGGTTGGGTGTGGTGCAGGACGTTTTACCGAGATTTTGCTAAAATTTGGCGCTAAAGTTATTTCTGTAGATTATTCCAGGGCTGTAGATGCAAATGCAGAAACTAATAATTCCGCATTTAAGGCCGGGAACCTGATGTTTGCGCAAGCAGATATCTTCAAACTTCCGTTTAAGAAACAAGCTTTTGATATCGTATTATGCTATGGAGTCATCCAACACACAGGAAATAATGAACGTGCAATGCAATCTTTGTGGAAGCATGTCAAACCGGGAGGGCTGTTATTGGCAGATTGTTATCAGCTTAGTTTCCGGCATACCCTGCCCATTAAATATTTGCTAAGACCTTTTTTGAAATTACTTCCTCCAAGAATGACCCTTCGTTTCGCTGAAGGCGTTTGTAGAGTGCTTGTCCCAATACAAAAAAAAATACTGAAACACCTAACAGGCAATGTAAATGTTGTGAAAAAAATATTGCGCTTAATAATTAACAGATCGCCTAATTCCGTGTACCCTATTAATCTTTATCTCAATGGTAAAATTAAGGAAGATATAGTTATGCAATGGTCTGTTTTGGATACATTTGACCAATGGGGGCCAGCTTTTGATCAACCGCTTACCTCAAATTCCTGGAAAAAACTTGTTCAGGGCTTGGCTAATAACAGTGGCGGGACGGTGGTGAGTGTTGGCGGTAGCGGGCAAGGGAACGTTGCCGTTATCCAGAGAGTAGCATAATCATGTTCATGGCTCGTTTGTCTTGCCCCACAGGATTAATTGCTCGGACGTGCAAAAGAAATCTTTTCCGAACGAGACCGAAAATTAAGTGAAGCACGGCAACGGCGGGCGGCTAAACGGAAAATCGCTTGACAGAAAGGAGGTAAAGGAATAAAACATAGACGTTCGGTAAAACAGATGCGGGGCCTGCTGGGGTGATAAGTCCGCCTAGAGATAGCCGAACGAGGGACGACTGCTTGTCTTTACGCGTGAGAAGAAAGATTCTCTCTTTATTACTATCAAACAAAGACGATCCAGAGTTCTTCCTATGCCTATAATAAACCTTGGTGTTTGGGGCAAACGCCCCATCCTTTAGTAGCGTATTTTAAATTGAAAATTCCAATTCACTGTGAACTAACACAATTCAGTGGCGACGTTTTTTATACATCAAAAATATTGCTGTTCACCAGGTACATTTCCAAGATAAAAGGATAAAAGACGCTTATTAAATTATGATAGAGGAGTATCGGTCTTGAGATTAAACAGGCTTATCAGAGCATACCGACATTTAGAAATAACAACTAAGATCGGATGTAGTAATTTTTGTACGTATTGTCCTCAAAAAATCCTTGTGGATCAATACGCAAAGGATAATGAATCCTTCTGTCTTAAGATAGGTGATTTTAAAAACATATTAAATAAAATCCCGAAAGATGTTATTATTTCTTTTGGGGGGTTCTCGGAACCTTTTTTAAATCAAGATTGTCTCTGTATGATTGAATATACTTCTCAGAGAGGTAATCCTGTTTTTATAATGACTACTTTAGTAGGTTTGACGTTAAACGAGACAAAAGAATTAAATAAAATCTACTTTGAGGGTTTTTGTGTCCATCTTCCAAATAGTATTGGAGATGAAAAGATTAAAGTTACTCCAGAATATTTATCAGTTTTAGCAGAAGTTGCAAAAGGTCCTATTGATGTACATTTTGTCTCTTTTGGAAAGCCCAATGAAAAAGTTGAGAATATGTTAGGGGCATTAGGGATTTTAGTTCAGGATATTTCAAAAATAAAAATTAGTCGCGCTGGAAATCTAGGAACAAACCAATCAACAGCATCTCAAAGCCGCCCGCTTATTTGTTCAGGTCAAAGATTAAAGGGTAACGTTTTATTACCAAATGGCGAAGTCGCTCTTTGCTGCATGGACTATGCGTCAAAACATAAAATTGGGAATCTTCTTTTAAATACCTACGAAGATCTGTTCAAAAGCCAGGAATTTATTTCACTCAATTCTAAATTGAAAAAGGGGGGGGGGGAACAATTTGCAAATCCTGTGAATTTGCAATTTATCCCACTGCAATACAGCACTGTCTCTTTAAGATAAAATGTAAGTTCATTGATTTGAAAAGAGAGACTAAAGGGTTTCTGAGGAAGAGGAAGATGGCAATAAAGTTTTTGAAATTGATGAGAAAATTCCGGCACTTTAGCTAAATCTATGTGTAATAAAAAACTAAACTAAAGTGCAAATAACCATGTATTCTACTTTGGACACTTTATCATAAAAAAAAGATGCTAATGAAAACGTATTTCTACAAACTTTTATATCGATACCTGTCGATATACATCAGGCCGGATAATACTGTTGTTGAAATTAACCCTCAGTCCGGCATGTTAAGTCGTTCCTTCAAAAATATAAAGATACTATTTCTAGGCAAAACCGCAAACAATAATTATGAAGGTTGCGAGACAATTCCTGACATGAAAGCGCTAATACAGGCATCGCCGGAATATCTCCTTTTAAACGGCAATATACATTACGAAAGAGATTTGCAGTCCTTTATGGAAAAGCTGCATGGGGTATGTAATGCATCAACAAGACTCGTGTTTACCTACTACAGCACATTGTGGAAACCTTTATTCAAACTTGCGACGTCCCTTGGGTTCAGGCAAAAAGCTTCGGAAGAAAACTGGATAACACATGATGATATCGCGAATATCATGGTGCTTTCAGATTTCGAAGCGGTATCCTCTGAAAGCAAATTAATTGTCCCGTTTTACATACCCATTATTAGCAATCTGGTTAATCGCTATATTGCCCCACTACCTTTTTTCAGGAGTTTCTGTATTGTAAACATTTTAGTAGTAAGGCCGCTGTTTCCCCGGAAAAACAACAAGCTGTCTGTTTCAGTTGTGGTGCCTGCACGAAATGAGGCGGGTAATATTGAAGCCATCATACAGAGATTGCCTAAAATGGGACCAGACGACGAACTGATCTTTGTGGAGGGGAATTCCACGGATGATACATGGGATGTAATTAATACGGTATGCGCTAACTATGCTGAGAAAATGAATATTGTGATTGCCAAACAAGAGGGTAAAGGCAAGGGTGATGCGGTAAGGAAAGGTTTTATGCTTGCCTCAAAAGATATTTTAATGATTCTCGATGCAGATATGACTGTCCCACCAGAAACCCTTCCCCTGTTTTACAAGGGGATAGTGGAAGACAAAGGGGAGTTTATGAACGGAAGCAGACTAGTATACCCAATGGAAAAAGAGGCTATGCGGTTTTTCAACATACTTGGGAATAAATTTTTTGCTACGGCATTTTCATTCGTCCTCGGCCAAAAATTCAAGGACACGCTTTGCGGCACGAAAGCCCTGACTAGAGAAAATTACAAGAAGATTGCGGCGAATAGAAAGTTTTTTGGAGAATTTGACCCTTTCGGAGATTTCGACCTTATATTTGGAGCCGCAAGATTGAATTTGAAAATCAGGGAAATCCCCATTTCATATAAGGAAAGGACGTACGGTTCAACAAATATAAGCAGGTGGACCCATGGATTGGTACTGCTTCAAATGTTAATGTATGCTGCGCGTAAAATAAGATTTGTTTGAAGGATTTTGACGTGAACAACGATGATGATTTTGCAAAAGACAAGAAATGTACCGAATTAAACAGGGCAAAGTTATTCGATAACAAAAACCTGCTGTATTGGTATGAAAAACTTTATGAATGTCAATTTAATGATGTTGCTGATATTGAGAGCCGGAATATTCTGGAGGTGGGTAGCGGCACATCGCCTCTAAAGAAATTTTATAAAAATATTATTACCAGTGATATACTGGATTTGGAGTATCTTGACTATCAAATGGATTGTCACAGGATAGATGAAGTTCGTTATATTGCAAATGAAAGTTTGGATATTATCACCTTAACGAATGTTTTACATCATCTAAAAGACCCCCTGTCTTTCCTGGCAAAGGCATCAGCGAAGCTTAAGCAGGGAGGTCGGATTATCATGGTTGAACCGTACTTCTCTGTTTTGTCAAGACGGGTCTATAAATACCTTCATCACGAACCATCGGTGTTTGACCTGGACGAGCCGCTACTGCACGAGATAAAAGGTCCATTATCGTCTGCAAATATGGCTATACCTTATATGATATTTTTTTCAAACAAAAATTGGCATGTACGATTGTCTTCTATTTACGATTTTTCACCAAAATCCGCCGACTATTTTTCATCCTTATCCTATATGGTAACAGGGGGGATAACGAGAAAACTTCCGATACCCGGATTTTTATATAAAATGGTATTCAAAACCGATCTGTGGCTCGCCAATAAATTCCCGCGGTTTTTAAGTGCATTTTTTATTATGAAATTAACTAAAAAATAACAATAGAGTGCTTTATTATTTGGAGATTATTATGGCGATTGCCTCTCTTAAAATGCTTCCTATATCACAGTATGCTGGCGTAAACGACCATGACCCGATTCGTTATTATAACTTTCCGATTATCGGACGATTGTATCGGCGTCGTGTTGAGATGTGCTTGTCTGAGCTGGTTGGGGGTGATAAAATCCTTGAAGTAGGATTTGGTTCTGGGGTAACCTTTATTAATTTGCACGAGAGGTACAAATTAATATACGGGTTAGAT
>CAYHFB010000229.1:0-6430 GCA_964355695.1 uncultured candidatus Brocadiaceae bacterium | reverse complement strand
TCTTGCGCTTTAGGGAGACGGTAATTCCCCCTATACCGTTTATTAGGGAAAAGCGAATGTCGAATATCGAACAAGGAATATTGAATATCGAAGTGAAAAACAAAAACCTCATCATTCCTTGCTTTATACCATTCGCTTTCAAAGATTGAAGAACAACCTGTAGTGGGCAGTCGCTACTGCCAACCATGTAGTTTTAAAGCGAATTGGTATTGTATTTGAACTTCGTTATTCGATATTCCTTGTTCGATATTCGATATTCGCTTTGCTTAACTTTGATATTCTCTTTACCCCGATAAGCGGTGTGTTAGGAATTACTGCATCCGTGAGTATTTCGCATCTTGCATCTATAAATTTTATCGCACAGAGGTAACCTTATGCAAATATTGCTGACAAACGACGACGGCATATACGCCCCCGGAATTGCCGCCCTGAAGCGCCAGATTCAAGACCTTGGGAACATTACGGTAGTTGCGCCTGATATTGAACAAAGCGGCGTGGGACACTCCATTACCTTCGGACATCCGTTGCGCGTCAGAGAGGTGCGGTTACATGATGAGTTACTCGGCTATGGGGTAAGCGGGTCTCCGGCCGACTGCGTAAAGCTCGCCATCTACGAAATCATGAGCAAGAAGCCCGACATCGTTATTTCAGGTCTTAACATGGGGGCAAACGTGGGCATACACGTCCTTTATTCAGGCACGGTAGCCGCCGCCGTAGAGGCCTCCATCATGGGTTTCCCCTCCATAGCAACGTCATTTGAAATCACCGATCAGTATGCCGACGTTGACGATGCCGCGGGCGCCGCAAGGGGAGTGATAGAACGCATTATAAAACACAAACTACCGCGGGGAAGCCTTCTCAACGTTAACATTCCATCCCGTCCTTCCCATCAAATCAAGGGGATCAAGGTCACCCGCCAGTATGTGCGCGATTTCAAGGAGACCTTCGACAAACGCGTTGATCCGGGCGGAAAGGCCTATTATTGGCTGGTCGGAACGAACAAGTCAATCCACCATGAGGAAGGGACGGACATTAGCGCCGTGAACGAAGGATATATATCCATCACACCGCTTCGTTTCGATTTGACCGATACCGGCCTCTATCAAAAGATCGAAAATTGGAGTTGGGAAGGGGTGCCGTTAACGGCAACTAATAAAAAATCTTGACTTATTTCTACCCCACTTCTATAATGTGGAAAGTTAATTGGCCACAGTAATGTATCACAAGGTAACGTTGGGCAGATAGCTCAGTTGGTAGAGCACAGGACTGAAAATCCTGGTGTCGCCGGTTCGATCCCGGCTCTGCCCACCACTTCCTTGTGGGTAAATAGTAACAGCAAGCATAACGGCACACGACCTTTTTGAATGTGATAGAGTCCAGCGTACTCACAATCCTGTCTTAGCATTCCTACCGTTACTTACTAAAAAAACTCGCTAACTTAAAGGTGTTCATTTTGCTTTGGGCGGGCAGGCCGTTACCAAAAAACGAAACTATAACGATTATTTCATTTTTTATCTGGTGTTCGCAAGGATGGGGAATTTACCACAATTAGACGCAAAGTCGCTAGGTGAACGGGCAAAGGCCATTCGGAACCACATCATAAGAATGCTTGCCAAGTCCGGTTCCGGACACCCTGGAAGTTCCTTATCCACGGTGGATTTGCTCGTTACGCTTTTCTATAACAAATTAAAACACAACCCGCAAATGCCTGCATGGCCTGACCGTGACCGGTTTATCTTGTCGAAGGGACATGCCTGTCCGGCGCTTTATGCCGTGCTTGCCGAAAGGGGTTATTTCGAAGTAAGCAAGCTTGACACCCTCCGCCAGTTTGGAAGCATACTGCAAGGCCACCCCTGTATGAAAACAACGCCGGGCATAGAGATATCAGGCGGCTCTCTGGGGCAAGGGCTTTCGGTTGGGCTTGGAATCGCCTTAGCCGCGAGGTTGGATAAAAAGGACTACAGGACGTACGTGATGCTCGGCGATGGAGAACTCGAAGAGGGCCAGATATGGGAGGCCGCCATGGCCTCAAGCCATTTTAAGATGGAGAACCTGTGTGCAATCATTGACCACAACGACCTCCAGATTGACGGGTCGATCCGCGATATTATGTCACCCCACCCGATTCCCGACAAATGGAAGAGCTTTGGCTGGCACACAGTTGAAATTGACGGGCATGATTACCCCTCCATCATGAGCGCTTACAAAGAAGCAGAAAATACGAAAGGACGCCCCACCGTTATTATTGCCAAGACCGTAAAAGGCAAGGGCGTGTCCTTTATGGAAAATCAGGTCGATTGGCATGGGAAAACCCCCTCGAAGGAAGAGGCGGAAAGGGCATTCGCAGAGTTAAAATAAAGGTATCTTACATGACAGAAATGATTGCCACGCGTCAGGCTTATGGTGACGCGCTCGTAGAGTTTGGTGAAAACAACAAGGCCATTGTGGTGTTGGATGCAGATCTTTCGAAATCCACCACCACCGCAAAATTCGGCAAGAAGTACCCCGACCGGTTTTTTAACATGGGCATTGCCGAGGCCAACATGGTCGGTACCGCCGCCGGCCTTGCCACCTGTGGAAAAATACCCTTCTTAAGCAGTTTCAGCATCTTTGCCACGGGGCGTGTCTGGGAACAAATCCGGAATACGGTTTGTTACAGCGGCGTAAACGTGCGCATCGTTGCCACACATAGCGGTGTATCCGTTGGCCCCGATGGGGCGTCACAC
Source organism: uncultured candidatus Brocadiaceae bacterium (assembly GCA_964355695.1). Lineage (GTDB taxonomy): Bacteria > Planctomycetota > Brocadiia > Brocadiales > Brocadiaceae > JACVXV01. The sequence continues at coordinate 3,704 of CAYHFB010000229.1, read as the reverse complement.
CAGTGTATCGAGGACCTTTCCCTCATGCGTACCATCCCGACCATGACGGTTATTGAGCCATGCGATGCCGTAGAAACACGAAAATCAATTATGGCGGCAATTGACTATAAAGGGCCGCTTTACATCCGTCTGGGCAGGGCTGCCGTTCCCGTGCTTACCAAAAAGGAAGACCCCTTTGTTATCGGAAAAGCAAACGTACTCCGCACCGGTGACGATGTAGCAATTGTTGCCTGTGGTGCGCTGGTAGCACACGCGCTTACCGCCGCCGATATCCTGCAAAAGGAAGGGATTCAGGCTTCCGTAGTCAATATGCATACCCTGAAACCCCTCGATAATGCAACCTTACTCGAAGTGGCAAAGCGGACAAATGCCGTTGTAACGGCAGAGCAGCACGTGCTTGATGGCGGTCTGGGTAGCGCCGTTGCATCAATACTTTCCAGAAATTACCCACTGCCTGTTGAAATGATCGGCATTGATAATCGGTTCGGACAGTCCGGCGACCCTGATGTACTCTTCAAGGAATACCATCTCATGCCGGAAGACATTGTCATTGCTGCAAAACGGGCCATCGGGCGCAAACAACTATGAAAAAGTGGCTAGGTATTGCATGCCTATTTCTCATTACCTTTCCAACGCATCCATTCGTCTCTTTCGGACAAAACAAACCTCTGGAGAGTTCCCGGATTGAAACACCAGAATCCGGTAAAAACCCTGTCAAAGAAAAAGCCGTTTATGAAGAATTCGAAGAGCTTATCCGCATCGTTACTGAACTCCAGGGCAAATACGTAGACGAAATAACCCTCAACACCATCCTCATCAACGCCTATCGTGGCATGCTTTCCGGTCTCGACCCCTACAGCCAGTATTTTGGCGAGGAAGAATTAGCAGAACTGAAAGTTGAAACAGAGGGTGAGTTTGAAGGGCTAGGCATTGAAGTTGTCATGAAAGACGGCTTTCTGGTGGTAATCTCCCCGATGCTCGATTCCCCCGCATTCAAAGCGGGGATATTGGTGGGAGACAAAATCATAAAGATTGAAGGCGCTTCCACCGAAAATATGAGCATCCGCGACGTCATTAAAAGGCTGCGGGGCAAAGCGGGGGTAAAGATTACCCTGACGGTTTTCCACGAGGGAGACACAGCCCCCGTCAATATCACCATCGAACGAGCGACCATTCACGTCAATAGCACCCGCGGCGCTAAGATCGTTGAAGACGCCTACAAGATCGGTTACGTTGCCATCACAAATTTCCAGGAAAACACCGTGAGAGACATGGATGCCGCTATCCAAAGCTTAATGAAGCAGGGCATGAAAAGCCTGATTTTAGACCTCCGGTTTAATCCGGGTGGGTTGTTGAACGTTGCGATTGACATGGCCGATAAATTCCTCGAAAAAGGGATAATTGTTTCCACACGGGGAAGAGACAAGATGCAGAATTGCGTCTACCGGGCGCGCAAGAAAGGCACCTACCCGAACTTTCCGCTCATTATCCTGGTGAATAACGGCAGCGCCAGCGCCTCAGAAATCGTTGCAGGCGCCATAAAGGACCACAAACGGGGCGTACTGCTGGGACTCAAGACCTATGGCAAGGGGTCCGTGCAGAGCCTCATTCCCGTAGGCGACGGCAAGGCCGCATTAAAGCTGACCACGGCAAGGTATTACACGCCTTCCGGGGTGTGTATCCATGAAAAAGGCATTGAACCCGACATTAACGTGCCGCTCAATTTCCCCGAAACGAAAGCGCTCCACGAACACCTATCCACAATAGGCGTCGATTCCAAAACCGACGTCGCCAATCAAGAGACGTCGCCTTCGCCGAAAGCAACCACCACGGCAAAGGAAAAACCACGATACTCGGATATGCAACTCGAACGGGCTATCGACGTGATGAAAGGCATAGACGTCTACACATCAAAAGCGCCAACCCGCTAGAAGACTTGGTATTATGGGCCGGACACTCCAAAACAAAAGGAATTCCTAAAAAACGTCAAACAATCCAAAGCGTTGAGTGATTCATGGTAATCTTTTTTTTGTTTCTTCAGCGCTGTTACCTGCTCTTACCAAAAGGACTCTTGCCTGCCGGTCTGAAAAGCCCGTCCATTTTATGCAGTCAATCCGGCTTCACTTCACTCACCACGCACAGTGCCAGCGCCTCCTTCGTGCCGTCAAGATAGGGGTTTACCTCATACGACGTTAAGGGCAGGCGTGTTGAGAGGGATTTTTGCAGGTACTCAGGGGTGGTGATAAAAAGCATTATTTCCGGATTGCAGAGGGACGATTGCATGTCGCTCCGTAGCCCGGACTCATTCCTCACTTCTCTTGCATCCCACAGGGGCGCATAATAATCAAAAAATCTTCTTTCTTCGCCACAATAAATCCGGGTGGACGTGGCTTCAAAATGGGTCTCAATGAACCGGATAAGCTGCACCGGGGCGGGGATGACGTCGTGGTATAGGGCGACTACGGTATAGGATGCTATGGATGCGTTAATGGCCAATGCAAGGATAAGGAGCGATGCGGGGGAAATGCCCCTTCTACCCATTTCATAGGCCTTGCACAGTCCGTACGATATCAGTATCAATAGCGCCGGCATTATGGGCAATACGTGCCTTGTGTTTGATACGTTTTGACCGATTAATAACCAAATCAGGTATGGCGCGGCATAAACGGTCAAGAATCTCCACGGGTACTGGCGTCCGGCGGAACATTGTTTGACAGCATAAAAAAGGCCAAATAGCATCATTAGGGAAGGAAGCACGTTCAATAACGATGCACCCGGCCACCATCCACCCAATCCATAGAGCCAAAGGGACCTTGCCAGGCAAACGATCCGCTTCAATCCCCAAAAGGTAAATGCCGATCCTCCCCAGTCGGTAAAGTGTCCGTGTGAAAACGACAGGCCATTATGCAGCAAAGGCCACCACCCGGTAAGGGCTATTTGGGGGAGGAGCCAGAGGCACACACCGGAAACGAATCCGGTCAAACCACAAAACACCGCCCTGGATATGGATTGTCTGCCCTGAACAACCTGCTCACGCACGGCGTACACGGCCAATGCAATGAATGGGAAATAGGACAACCGTACACCGAGTCCGATCCCAAAGACAAAACTGCCCCAAAATAACCTGGCGCAGCAAAGCATCAACCAAAAAGCGTTTAACCACAAAAGACACGAACTTTCACGAATTATTATTAGGTTACGAAGAAAAACTTTCAAACTAAAGAAGTTTTTACCGGGTAATACGATACGAGCGCCCTTGCCGAACCGGCAATTATCCTGGTTTGTGGAGGTGTTTGAGGCCGATATACCGCACAGTATATTGGCTGACGCGAGGACAAAAAACAAGCCCAGGGCGTCGGACGTTGGCCTTTCCGCCTGGAGCCAGCAGAGGGGATTGATCAGGAAAAGGATTACGGCCAACAGTGCCGTCCTTTCGGAAAACAGCTTGCGGGCGAGGAATGCCAGGGGGTAAACGGAGAGGCTGCCAAACAATATGCCCGGTAATTCCAGAGACCAAACTGTACCAAGGGTTGTTTGGGAAAATAGCCAGGCAGTGAAAAGATAAACGGGATAGCCGGGGAAATGGGGTTGGAGCAGGTTGATGTTGTATTCGCGGAGTCCCAGTGCAAAGTCCACGCTGTCGCAGCAATCAAGGTACCGTCCCGCACAACACAGGCGCATCGCAATGCAGACAAGGAACAGAA
>CAYHFB010000228.1:0-6434 GCA_964355695.1 uncultured candidatus Brocadiaceae bacterium | reverse complement strand
TTTTTAAACGCATAGCGTTGAACGGGAAGGCTGTTTTGCCGATGGTGTTGGGACTCGGTTGTGATACCTTGGCATCAAATAGTATGGCAGACAAAAGCTTCGTATCATGTATAAACGGTAATCGTGCCCAACCTGTCTAAAAAAACACGAGAGATTAGCCTTTTACCAGTTTCTTGACGCCCCGGTAAATACCGTATCCTAAAACACCACCTAAAATCGGGCCTGCGAAAATGGTCCCTAATCCAACGAGTGCCACCGCTTCGCACCCAACATGAGCGATCAGGACGCCAATACCAGCCATATACCCTGTCGCACCGGCAGCGCCCACGCCAGCGGCTGAAATTGCTACGCCTGAAGTTGCTGCAACTCCGGCCGCAGTTCCGGCTCCGGCGGAGAGTACGGCTGGGAGGCTTGAACCACGGTGTTTTATTTCACGATAATTATCCATGCTATTGCTCCTTATTTTTAAAGATATCATGCCCACGGCATTTTATGTTTGTATACGCTTGTTCCTTCTACCAAAATTTTGTCCCTACGGCACGTTTAAGAAAAGACATGCCGTTTTATTGCTTCGATAAAATGAATTTCGCCTCGTCTGCGTTTAAAATAAGCAGGTCCCCTTCTTTTCGTTTCAACGAAATGAAATCGGACTCACTCAGTTCTTTTAAATTGCTCAGATAATTATTCGGGTTACGCCTTTTCACGTTTGCTAGTCCGATTGCTTTTACTTTGTCTGTAATATAATTCTTGCTGTCTACAAGCACGGTTTCCAGGGATTTTACGGATAATCCCAATTGCTTTGCCGTGTACTTAATCATTTCCTTTGATTTCATGACCTTCTCCAATACTTGAGCGTTTTTCACTGTTTTTGCAAGTATGCCCAATTGTTTCGCGGTGAAATATATTATATTTTCAGGTGATAGTATCTTTTCCCATTCAATTGAGTCTCTTATTGTTCTTGCGGATAATCCAACTTGTTTTGCTGTGTAAGTGATCATGCCTTTTGGCTCCAAAATTTTGTTTAATACGATGGAATCCTTCACCATTCTCGCGGAGGCGCCCAACTGTTTAGCGGTAAAACGAAACCGGTCTTTTTGTTCTAAAATTTCATCCATTGCAATGATTTCTTTTGTTTTTTTTGCTTCTTCTGTTTTTATTGCCGATATTCCCAACTGTTTTGCCGTGTAAGTAACTCCTCCTTGCGGCTCCAGAAGTCTATCCAACGCTGTTCCTTCTTTTGTTTTTCTGGAGTATCTCGGTCGTCTTGTGGTTTTTTCCGTTGCAGTTGCCCCTTGTGCTTCCGTTATTGAGGATATTCCCACTCGTTCTGCCGTGTCTGTTGTCATAATTCGGCTCCATGAATGTCTTCAAAAAATTAGGTAGTATAAAAACAGGTTCTTACCAGGTAATCCCGGGGTCTTGATTCCACTAAAAACGTTTTATTAAATTGATTAAACCGTGACGCCAAGCCAGCTTTTATAATTTCACCGTTTAATATTGAACCGCCACCGGCAATATACAGAAAACCAGGCCAGGCAAGAAAAGAGTGATAGTATTCTTGTAAAACTTCTTCTATGTCGGAAATAAGGGCGATACTTAAGTCATACCTTGCGTTTTCGATAATAGTTGTTATGTCGTATACCTCTTCATTGGTTTCTATCAAGGCGTTGTTGCGTTCCAACTCTTTCAAGAATATAAAAGGGTTTATATTCAAACCAGCGCTTTTAAAGTGGTCGTTTAATTTTATCAAATAATAATCAAAACCATGAAAGAATTTTTTAAAAGTAACGTTGTTGCTTTTCGTGTCAATAATAAATAACTTTGTTTTCTTGAAGCCAATATCTATCATGAGGATCAAATTATGTTCTTCGAGAGAGGGGGATATCGTGAAAAAACTTTTAATGATATCGGAAACCATGTGATTGGTAACATTAATAGTATAACGTTTTGTTATATGCAGCCCATTCACATACCCTTTGATGGGAAAATCATAATCCTTGTAAATCTTCTCATTTTCGAACAGAGAGTCGTCACTTGCTTCTGCTGCAATAAAATGGATGTTTACGGTAGAACCCTCTTCGATATAGTCAAATAATATCTTACGGAACACCTCAAACACGGTGGCTTTAAACTTCAGGTTTACCATATCGTCAAATCCAAGATCAGACGCAGCGTTCCAACCAACGTTTATATAACTTCCCGAATCGGCGTCTTGAAAATAACTGCACGTTGCGTTCGGTATAGTTTCCCTTTTTACTACGGTGGGAAAACAAACGTTATATTCCAGGTTGTTATCTTCATCCAGGACATGAAATTTTGTGTATATGTCTCCCATATCTAAAAAGACATTTCTTACTGACGTCATTTTATAAACCTCATGTATTCTCACAAAAAATCATGGTAAATACGAATTAAGTACCCGAAAGTATCTCCGGAAAAGAAGAAATGGTTTTTTTCCCGAATGATTTGTGCCTGGACAATGGTCAATAGATCTTTCTTCTCGGTGGCAAAAATGCCTGCCGCCTGATTTTCTATCCGATTAAAAATGGCATGGGTCGTCTCTTTTGCCTTCTCATCTTGAATGGTATCAAGATTAATATCCAATTGTTCCCATAGAGGTTTTTACTTTATCGTTACCATAATTTATAGTATGAAAATAGCATGTTACCTTTCGTTTTTCAACTTAATTTCTGTTGTTTTTATGAGAGTTAGGGATTCTTTAGCAATCTTTTACCCTGAAATTTTGAGAGGATACGATATATTGGTAGAAAAACAATTGGGTTTTAAATATATCATGCCTATGGAAATTTATGTTTGTATGCCCTTGTTATTTCTACCGATATTTCTTCACTAACGAATAACCGCCGCAATCACGGCACTACCACATCCTATATTTAAATCGAAAAAAGCAAAAATACATAAACAATATTGCAGTTGCTGCCGGGGGTATAGCCACTGGAATTTATGCTTAACATAACCATGAGTTGGTGCTATAATCCAGCGGTTTCAGCAATTACTTACATACAACATGGTGTTTTGTGGAGAATACTATGAAGAGCAAGGTTCATTTTATTACGGTGGAAAACGGTGAAGGTGTTCCTTCGCTTGCACAAAAGGCGGCGCGATTGTTCGATCTGGCAGGTTTTGCAACGGCTATCAGCAAGCATGATATGGTGGCGGTAAAGACCAGCTTCGGCGAAAAGGGGAATATCGGGTACCTCAAGCCGCCGATCATCAAGGCAATCGTGGACAAGGTAAAAGGGCGGCAGGGCAAGCCGTTTCTCATCGAGACAAACACCCTGTACAAGGGTCAACGCACCAATGCCGTCGATCACCTTATGCACGCCTACGACCATGGCTTTACCTACGAAAACGTCGGCGCCCCGGTTATTATCGGGGACGGACTCTTTGGCGAACATGACGTGCAGATAGAAATAAATCAAAAGATGTGCAAATATGCGCACGTTGCCGGCGTCGCCATGGCGGCGAATGCCATTGTGTCGATCTCTCACGTGACGGGGCATCTGGCAACGGGGCTGGGGGCTACTTTGAAGAATATTGGTATGGGGCTTTCGTCGCGAGGTGGAAAACTGGCGCAACACTCAGGTGTCATCCCCCAGATACTGAACAAAAAATGCACGGTCTGCGGGGTGTGCAGCAAATGGTGTCCCGTCGGGGCCATCAACATGGGCGATGAGTTTGCCATTATTGACCCGAAGTCGTGCATCGGGTGTGGAGAATGCCTGGCCGTATGCCGATTTGACGCCGTTAAAATCGCCTGGGATGAAAGCACCGTCAATCTCCAGAAAAAGATTGCCGAACATTGCCTTGCTATTTTGCAGGGGAAGAGGGATAAGGTGATATTTTTCAATTTCCTGACGCATATTACCCACCACTGCGATTGCATGGACAAACCTTTCCAACCGGACATTTCCGATATCGGCATCATCGCCTCAACCGACCCTGTCGCTATCGAAAAGGCAACCGCAGACCTTGTTAAGGAGCATACCGGCAAAGACTTCTTCAAAAACGCCTGGCCGGAAATCGACTACACCATCCAGATCACCTACGCACAGGAGATTGGGTTGGGAAGCATGGATTATGAATTGGTTACCCATAAGTGAGTTTGTGTGCGCTCAATGGCTTGAAGGGGGTGTATTGAAAATATATAATTTATGCCCATGAAGATTATGAACATGTTTGTGAAAGAAAACTGATATGAGCAATCAAAGAGTCGTTCTTATCACCGGCGGCAGTAAGGGCATCGGAAAGGCTATAGCTGCGGCCTTTGCTGAAGGGGGAGATGCGGTTGTCATCAATTACGGGAAATCACCGGATGAGGCAAAAACAGCGCAGATGGAATTGTCGGCGGGGAATAATGCAATCTCTGTTGAGCAGGCCGACGTCTCCGATTATGCCCAGGTAAAACGAATGATAGCCAACGTTATAGAAAAGTATGGGAAGATCGACGTGCTGGTAAACAATGCCGGTATTGTCCGGGATGGCTTTTTAATGCTTATGCCGGAAAGAGACTGGAGCGACGTTATTAGCGTAAATCTGACCGGCGTTTTCAATTGCTCAAAAGCCGTATCGGAACCGATGATTAGCCAAAGAGGCGGCGTAATTGTTAATGTCGCGTCTTTAAGCGGAATTACCGGTTTGGCCGGACAGGTTAATTATTCGGCAGCAAAAGGCGGCGTAATTGCCTTTACCAAGGCGCTTTCAAAGGAACTTGCGCCTTTTAACATAAGGGTGAACGCGGTTGCCCCCGGTGTAATAGAAACTGAAATGGTCAACTCACTGAAAGAAAAGGTAAAAACCCATTTTCTCAACGCGATTCCGATGAAAAGATTTGGCACACCGAAAGAAGTGGCGTCCGTTGTTAAATTCCTCGCGTCGCAAGACGCTACGTATATCACGGGAGAAACTATTTGCGTCACGGGAGGACTACACTAATGCCGGACACCATTCAGAAACTGCGGGAGTTGTTGATAACAAGGTTAAAACTTAAAGTAAAAGAAGAGGGAATCACCGCGGACACGCCATTGTTCGGCGCAAACAGCCTGGGTCTTGATTCTATTGACGTGCTGGAGCTGATTGTCGGCATCAAAAAGACCTTCGGTGTTGAAATACTTGACAGAGAAATTGCCGAAAAGATATTTACTACGGTGGGGGCAATAGCGCAGTACATAGAAGAACACCAATGACAAATCACCATCCATCGCCAAGCGCCTTACTGCCGCATTCTTATCCGTTCCTCATAAAGGTTGTATTGTAGCTCAAACCTTCAGGTTTGATGTTTGTTGCCTTGATACCGGCGCAGGCATTTTGTCTGTTGTTTCCTGCCGCGCAGTACAATGCTGGAGTTCATCAGGGCTGAGTATCGGTGCTACAGGACGACCGTGTTTACAAAAACCTTTAAAACCACGGAATACCCTGAACACACGGAATATGGGACGATTCCAACCGAGTTCTACCGAGGCAAGTCGCTGCCCACCGCGATCCATTTGCTTTACGACCGAGGCCATAAACACTCGGCGCGCAGCGCCATTCAACAATTCAACGGCTTTCTGGATAACTGTTTTTACGTCATTTGTAAGTTTTAGGCTCATCACCTCATCGTAACATACTTCTCATCGGTTTGGGACATTTATTTATGGCCGAGTCCCTAAGACCTCCATGAGCAAAAAAGAACCTGAAAAAAGTACGCCAGACCGCAAAACACTTCAATCCATCGAAGTCCGTCCCATCAAACGGGAAGAACGGGCGCAATGGGATGAACTCGTTCGCCAGCACCACTACCTCGAACTTCACTCCCTCATCGGGGAAACGATTCGATACGTAGCAACCCATCACGAAGAGTGGCTTGCCCTCATAGGCTGGTCAGCCGCGGCACTCAAGTGCAAGGCGCGAGACCAATGGATTGGATGGCCTTCTTTCGTGAAAACGAAACACCTCGTTTTTGTCACCAATAACAGCCGATTCTTAATCTTGCCTTCTATCCATATTCCAAACCTTGCGTCTCGTGTTCTCGCCCTAAATCTAAAACGGTTGTCCGATGACTGGCAAACCCTGTATGGACATCCCCTCTACTTGGTGGAAACCTTTGTTGATCCACGACACTTCAAAGGCACTTGCTATAAGGCTCAGGGCTGGTTATTCCTGGGACACACCCGTGGATTTTCCAAATGCTCAACACGTTACTACTATCATGGCAATCCAAAGATGGTCTTTGTTCGGCTTCTTCATCCCGATGGGAAAAGAATGCTCCGCGAACCCTTTATCGAAAACCTTTCTTTTCAGGAGGTAAAACCCATGCAACTTTCTCTCAAACACGCGGAATCATTGAAAGAACATTTGTCGAGTATTCCCGATCCACGGTTTAGGCGTGGTATCCGCCACCGAAAACTTCCGGTATTAACCACAGCGCTCTG
>CAYHFB010000227.1:0-6440 GCA_964355695.1 uncultured candidatus Brocadiaceae bacterium | reverse complement strand
CGTCTTTATCACGGATATTTTCCGTTTGAAGAGTATTTTAAACCGCTCCAGTATCCTCGATAGACACACCCAATGATCTTTTCGGTTAGTTCTTTATATTCCCTCTTCCAGATTATGATAAAGATATTGATTTGCGGGGATTATTTATCCTGTCTATCCTGTTATCCTGTCAAAAAAACAAGTTAGCGCTTATGGGGTGAAGCCCCCTGTAAAGATCACAAAATAATACAAGCCCCGAAGGGGAGGCAGGATGTTTTGTTTTCAAGATCAAAACACCAATAGATTTTAGAAAAATAGGTATCCTGCTATGCTGAGCGTCCTTTTCTGTCACCCCTTCGAGGCTTCCCCTGATTACCGTCTTATTCCCATAATGGCAAATTTAACCTGGCATGTCAAAATGGTATAAGTTCAATTTGCAGAATATATTTTTCAATTTTTGTAAATATAGCCAAACAAATCAGGTTTTCAAAAATGAAGCCAGTAAATACGCGGAATCCACCCCTAAACTTTCCTAGAAATAGCTGCTTTTGGCTATATGCATTTTGTCCCGCAGTGAAGAGGCATGCAGGGGCGAAGCATTTTCCCCCTCCCACGAAATCATGCCAGTCCCTTGTCACGGGAAATGCCCCGCCCCCACGTCCGGCACATCAAGTAAGAAGCAGGAAAGGCGTGCGGCAAAGCGAAAAATCGCTTGACAGAAATGAGGTGAAGGATATAGAATCGTGCCGTTAGATAAAGCGGTTACGGGCGCTACTGAGGCTATAGGTGTTAAGCGAAGTGTGTGCAATAAGCATAAAATCGAATATCGAACAAGAAACAACGAACGTCGAATGACAAAACATCTTTCACCGATTACCTGTAGCGGTCATAGAGAAAAAGGAAAAGACATATTTATGGTGGATACGGCGATTAAAAGACACTCGCCTTAATCCCCCCTACGACGTGCGCTACCAATCCGATGTAGTTAACGGAGTTTGGCAGATTTATTTGATCATGGCGGTCGGTGAGGCGATATTAGCGCATCAAAATTCCTTTGGCTTCCGTCCGTATACGCCCCGTAAGGGCAACTGCCAATAGGCAGGCAATTCATTGCCTGTTTCTAGGTAAATGAACTATAAAGTCCCGCAGGGACGGCTGATTACGCCACGCTGTTTTTTGCCCTCACTATTCCTTGAGGATCGACTCCGGCGGGGCATTTGATGATAGCACGGCAATTCTTTGCCCAGGTCTTATTGTGCCGCCTTTGCGTTTGTAGCCATGCAGGGTAGGCACTGCCTACCACCAAATGGAGCAATAATGGTGGTTCCAGGTTTTTCTCAATAGAAGACTTAATGGATGGCATATTGCATTTTCAGCCAAGGTTTTGTAGTCCTTTTATTGGTATCGCCAATGTCAAATATTCCAGAAGAAACAACCTTAAGGCGGCTGCTTGATGGCCGACAATTGGAGCCATTTATAGGGCATATTCGCTTTCCGTACTTCAAAAACCTTGAGCCGGATTCTCGCGTAGAATTTACCTACCCAATAACCGTGCTTGTCGGTGAAAATGGAACCAATAAGAGTTCCGTTTTAAGGGCGCTTTATGGCGCCCCTGGTCACAACAATCTTGGCAACTATTGGTTCTCAACAAGCGTTGACCCTATTAAGGAAACAGGAGACGAGCGTAACTGCTTCATCTATGGTTACAGGCATCCACATGAAGGCAAAATAGTCGAGGTATTGAAAACCCGTATATACAAAGAGTATGACCCCGACTACTGGGAACCATCGCGGAGGCTGAAAAAATATAAAATGGAGAAGATGCCCGCACTAGTAGATGGCACCGCTCTTACGGGACGGCATTGGACCAGATGGTATCCTATCAAGAAGAACGTTGTCTATCTCGATTTTAGGGCAGACCTAAGTGCGTTTGACAAGGTTTTCTATCATGGCGAACTTCGAAATAAAAAAAGCTCACAGAAGAGCAAAAAAGACTTTATTCGCGCGCGCTCACACCATCTAAAGTCAGCAATCGAAAACAAAGGCGCCTCGTATGAGTTCTACGGCAAAGAACGGATAATTGGAAAAGAAAACCGTCTCCTCACTAAAGAATTACATGAGATATCTACCATTGTCGGACGAAAATATTCAGAAATCTCCTTGATTCGGCATACTTTTTTTAATTGCGACGCCTATACTTCGATAATGAAGGTTGCTGGACTTCATTATTCCGAGGCATTTGCTGGAAGCGGCGAATTTGCTGTTGTACGCCTGGTGGTCGGCGTTATGGCAGCGCCTGACCACTCGTTAATATTGCTTGATGAACCGGAAGTTTCGTTACACCCTGGCGCGCAAGACCGGCTGATGGAGTTCCTAGCACGTCAGGTAACATTAAAAAAGCATCAAATCATAATCTCCACCCATTCTCCCGCAATTATCAGACGCCTGCCGCCAGACGCCATAAAGGTCTTTGTGATGGGGCAAAGTGGGAAAGTTATCATCCCAAACCAACGGGCGCTGCCGGAAGAGGCATTTTTTTATTTGGGAGAGCCAATCGCAAATAAAACTACCATTGTGGTAGAGGACGTGCTTGCACAAGAAATAGTGCTACGCGCACTACGATTAGCAGGCAAGGCCGTATCCAATTTGTTTGATATCCGATATTTTCCGGGCGGGTCACAAACTTTATGGGGTCACTATATCCCGGTATTTTCCGCAGAGAATCGAACAAATATACTCATTCTGCTGGACGGTGATAAACGCACGTCTAAAAGGTTTCCAGATTCAAAAACAATCGCCGCCTCAGATGAGAACACCATTGAAAATACCATTCAAGAAATCACAGGGGTTAAGGTGTCTTTCAAAATTGATGGTGGAGATGGCGGCACAAACACCTTGCAACTTAATCAGTCGCGTAGAAAATATTTAGACTGGGCGAGAAAATATACCGACTACCTTCCCGGTGACGACATCCCTGAATCGTTCATTTGGGAAAATATGGAAAAATGCACGCATTCTCATAACGTAGAAAGGGAATATGACGACGCAAAACAACGCTTTGCAATGCTCACCAGAAAAGAATTGGGATTGGCTGAACACGAGCAGGTAAGCTCCACTGATATTCTCTCAACACAGCGGAGAAAACTTGCAACCATACCCGACGACAACCCTGATTTAATTAAACTAAAAGGCAGATTGTTAGCCACCATTTCTTCACACAAGGTAAAAAATGATTAAAGTATTCGATTTCTTCTCAGGCTGCGGTGGCACAAGCTGCGGCTTTCAGCAAGCAGGCATGGATGTCGTCATGGGTCTAGATATTGACCCTGATGCAGCCCGCACCTATAGGGCTAATTTCCCGCAAGCTCAATTTGTTGAAACGGACATCCGGTTTCTTCCAACAGAGGCTTTATCACCATTATTAATTGACCGAACTATTCCCGTTCTGTTCTGTGGCTGTGCGCCATGCCAGCCATTCTCTAAACAAAACTTACAAAAGGATGTAAACGACCCCAGACGTAGTTTGTTAACGGAGTTTGGCCGATTTGTTCGAGCGTGGATGCCAGATTACATCTTTATTGAGAATGTGCCTGGAATGCAACGGATAAAAGACGATGATGGGCCATTACAAAACTTCAAGGACTTGTTATCCGAATTAAGTTACCACTACCAATTCGGTATATTACCCGCGCTTTGGTTTGGAGTGCCACAAACCCGCGAGCGGCTTGTATTGCTGGCTGGTCGTTTACCCGGAATCAGGTTGCCCGAAGCAACACATGGCTCACATAAAGCAGCATTTTCAACGGTACGGGATTGGATTGGAACATTCCCTACAATCAGGGCTGGCGAGACGCATCCTGACGACCTGGATCACCAGGCAGCGGCGCTGTCTGACGTCAACTTACAACGAATATCCTTAACCCCTGAAGGAGGAAGCCGGGAAAGCTGGCCAAAGAGATTATGGCTCGACTGCCATTGTAACCATAAAGGACATACCGATGTTTACGGCAGATTGGCCTGGAACAAACCTGCCGCAGGCCTGACTACCCGTTGCATTAGCTACTCCAATGGCCGCTTTGGACATCCGGAGCAAAACCGCGCAATCAGCGTTCGGGAGGCAGCTTGCCTGCAAACATTTCCGAAAAATTACGCCTTTAAAGGAACTCTTAATGCAAAAGCACGCCAGATTGGTAACGCAGTCCCACCGTTGATGGCACAACGCTTCGGTGAGGCGATATTAGCGCATCATAATTCCTTTGGCTTCCGTCCGTATACGCCCCGTAATGGCAACTGCCAATAGGCAGGCAATTCATTGCCAGGTCTTGTAGCCGCCTTTGATTTGTAGCTCAGGGCTTCAGCCCTGATGGACTCCGGCATTGCAATGCGCGTCAGGACACCGCAGACAAAATGCCTGATTCCGCACCAGGCGCAAGACCCAAGTCTCTTCAACCATTTCAATAATCAAAACTTCCTCATGTTGCAAAATTAATCTTCGCTCCTGTTATACACAACAAAACTACACCCCGCGACTATTATTTTCCCGCCGGAAGACAGCTTGTCTGCCGCCGGAGAGCCGGGGCCGTGCCATGCCTTATCGGCAGAGTCTGCTATTTTGTCCCACGGTCCTTCAGGAATTGAAGGAGTGTACTCAACATTAGCGTTGTTGAAATTGAAGACGAGACATACCTGTCCGGCATCCTTCCACCTTCTTACACACACCATCTTTTCCGCTTCAGACCCATCAACGGCGAGGCATGTTTTATCCAGATGAGAAAGGGCGGGAATGGTCTTTCTTAGCGTGATAAGATGTTTGTAAAATGCCAGTAATTTTCCATGAACGCCCTCCCGCCTCTTCCCCCACTGTATTTTTGATTTTTGGAAGGTTTCTACCCCTTGAGGGTCGGGCGGTTCGCCCTGCCACTGAAATTCGCTGAACTCCCGCTTCCTTCCTTGCCGCACGGCGTCAATGAGCGCGGGGTCGGAATGGCTTACAAAATAAAGGAATGGGGCGTCTTCTCCATACTCTTCCCCCATAAAAAGCAGCGGGATATAGGGCGAAAGCAGCACGGCCCCAGCGGCCAGTTTAACGGCCTCAAGCGATACGAGGGCGCTGAGCCTTTCACCAAGCATTCTGTTGCCGACCTGATCGTGGTTTTGTGAAAACACGACCATTTGTTCGGCGGACACGTTTTTGGGAGAGTTACCGTGATTTCTCTTGCGGAATTCAGAATACCCGCCCGAATAGACAAAGCCCTCTCTTATGGCCTTCTCCATCTGCTCAATCTTTCCGAAATCCTGATAATAGCCACGGTTTTCGCCGGTGAGGAGGGTGTGGAGCGCGTGGTGGAAGTCGTCGCTCCACTGGGCGTCCAGCCCGTAGCCGCCGTGTATCGTTGGGGTAACGATTTTACTGTCGTTGAGGTCGCTTTCGGGAAAGAGGAAGAGTCTTCTCCCTGATTGCGCCGCTTGATTGCACACGGCCTCGCCCAACTCCTGCAAAAAATGGTGTGCGCTGAAATCGTAGACGCCGTGTATCGCGTCGAGCCGGAGCGCGTCAACGTGATATTCCGTAAACCAATACATGGCGTTCCAGATGAAGAACTGCCTAACCGGGTTACTGTACGGCCCGTCAAAATTAACGGCGTCCCCCCAGGGCGTCTTGTACCTGTTGGTAAAATACGGCCCAAAATCGGCCATATAATTGCCTTCCGGCCCCAGGTGGTTATACACTACGTCAAGGATAACGGCCATACCGTTTTTATGGCACGCATTGACAAGTCGCTTAAAACCCTCCGTGCCGCCGTAAGAATGCTGCACGGCATAAAGATAAACCCCGTCGTAGCCCCAGTTTCTCTCGCCGGGGAATTGCGCCACCGGCATGATTTCCAGCGTATTGATGCCAATATCCTTGAGTTCTGGCAGGCGCGGGATTATCGCGTCAAAGGTACCCTCCGGGGTGAACGTCCCGACGTGGAGTTCATAGATAATCATTTCAGCAAGGGTGAGGCCTTTCCAGCGACCGTCTTCCCAATCGAAGGCGTGGTTAATCACCCGCGACGGGCCATGCACGCCTTCCGGTTGGCAGTGCGACGCAGGGTCAGGCCTGTCCTTTTCGTTGTTTATGCGATAAAAGTAGGTGGGCATTTCTCGCGTCCCATCAACGTCCGCCTTCCAATATCCCTGCGTATCCTTTTTCATGGGGATCATCTTTTCGCATGGCGAAACGATCTTTAACGACACGGCGTCTGCGAAAGGAGACCAAACGGTAAACTCGCACTGTCCATTTTTTCCATACCATGATCCGATTTTCATTTTTACACCACCTTTCATAAATCTTTTTCTCGTTCCCTGTCTGGTATTTGGTAACGATGTGAATAGGGTTTAACTTAACACCTACGGGCTTTACCCCATAGGTGTTAAGTTAAGAAACGAAAAAATGAACAAAATCGGTCTGATCGTAT
>CAYHFB010000226.1:0-6503 GCA_964355695.1 uncultured candidatus Brocadiaceae bacterium | reverse complement strand
CAAGGCATGCAGCAAGGCATGCAGCAAGGCATGCAGCAAGGCATGCAGCAAGGCATGCAGCAAGGCGTGCAACAAGGCATGCAGCAAGGCGTGCAACATGGTCTGCAGCAAGGGGAATCAATTATGCTGTTTCGACTGATGGAAAGAAAGTTCGGCCAAGTTAGCAAAGAGGTAAAACAAAAGATAGAGGCAGCGGATAGCGATACCCTTCTCGAATGGGGTGGAAAAATCTTAAACGCCTCCACCATAGAAGATGTTTTTCATTAAGATGTGTGGACTTAGGGCTTCGGCAGTTACTAAGTTACCATATAACACATCTCTCGTATAGGAAATTCAAATGTACGTGTGGTGGCAAGGCGCGCCCTGCCGATACGTTGTTAATGTCTCTGTTGACTCATTTATACGCAAGGAGGTTGTGATGGTTTACGAAAGTCAAATGCACTTCAGCATCCCATTAAGGCCTTTACCAGTAAAGGTGAAGACTATTACGTAGCAGAGTGCCATGAGATTGCGGTAGTTACCCAAGGGAAAACCCTTGATGAAACGATTGACAACCTAAAGGAGGCTGTAGCATTACATTTAGAGCATGAAGACTTATCGGAACTGGGTTTAGCGCCTAATCCGACTTTATTAGTAACTATGGAGATGGAAGCAATCGCTGATGTCGCCTAAAGTAAGAAGGCTTTCGGGGGGCTTTATGAAAACTACTGCAAAAAGATTTATTGGTAAGGTATTATCTGACGGACATCTTTCCTTGCCTGAAGATACCGCAAGGGAGGTAGGGAGTGTTTTTGATGTTATTTTGATGCCCGTAGAAGAACCTGATATATACAGCTATGCAGAATCGCTTGCAAGGGAGAAGGGATTTGCAGACCTTACAGAACTTGATATTGAAAAGATTATTCATGAGTCAAGGGATATACATTGAAAAGGGTTGTTTTAGACACAAATGTAACAATTGCCGCTTATTTCTGGAAAGGATATCCGAGAGTTGTTTATGACTTAATACGAGACCAAAAACTTGTTGTGCTTATGAACAGTGATATGGAAAAAGAGCTTATCCGCGTGTTAGGTTACTCAAAATTTTGACTCTCACAAAAAGAAATTCCACCGTTCATCAGAAATTTGAGATGTTGCGCTGGATTTGTGGAAAAAAAGACCAGAATTTCAGTGGTTACGTCCGACCCCACAGATAATATCTTTACTTGAATGCGCTACTGACGGCAATGCAGATTACATCATTTCAGGGGATAAACACTTACTCGATTTAGTGATATACAACGGAATTCAAATAATAAAAGCCAAAGAATTTTTGATAAGAGAAAGATATTTTAAAGAAGTATAAGTTTGCAATAACATCCCTAAGCGGGGCAAACCTATCAATTTTTTGTAAGCAATTTTAGCGCTCTGCTCGCAACACTTTAGTTTTTTGAAAACTCTCTGAAAAGCTCCGTCTCCTGTAAATTTTCTTAAACACCTTACAACCATGGAAAAACTACTCAAATTATCACCTCTCTACGATATCCTTAAAAAGGCGGAGCAGGGCGAACGGCTGTCTTTTGATGATGGAGTGCGGCTTTTCAGGTCAAACGATATCCACCATATCGGCCACGTTGCGAATATCGTTCGTGAACGAAAAAACGGCAATAAGGCGTATTACATTACCAACCGCCACATCAATTACTCCAATATCTGCAAGAATCGCTGCAAGTTCTGCGCTTTTAGCCGGGAGAAGGACAAGGCCGGTGCCTACGAGATGGACATGGATGAGATTATCGCAAAGGCCGTGGCCGCCGCCGATGAAGGGGCAACGGAACTACACATCGTGGGCGGGTTGCATCCGGATTTGCCCTTCGACTTTTACGTAAAAATGATCTCTGCGGTTCACGAACGGTGCCCCGACGTGCATATCCAGGCGTTTACCGCGGTAGAGATTGAGCATCTGTCCCAAATGGCAAAACTCTCCGTGCCTCAAACGTTAAAAATACTGAAAGAGGTCGGGCTTGGCTCCATGCCGGGCGGCGGCGCGGAGGTGTTTTCCCCAACGATCAGGCAACAATTGTGCCCGGAAAAACTCAGCGGAGAGGGTTGGTTAAACGTTATGCGCGAGGCGCATACCCTGGGGCTGCGCAGCAACGCAACCATGCTTTACGGCCACGTGGAAACGCCTGAAGACAGGGTAAACCACCTCATAATGTTGCGGGAACTCCAGGATCAAACCGGCGGGTTCATGTCCTTTATCCCGCTGGCGTTTCATCCTAAAAATACTGAATTGGCAAACCATTCCAGCACCACGGCAATGCTTGATCTGAAGGTGATTTCGATAAGCCGGTTGATGCTTGATAACTTCGGCCACGTCAAGGCCTTCTGGATTATGCTGGGGATTAAACTGTCTCAGATTTCTCTGAGTTTTGGAGTAGATGATATTGACGGCACGGTACAGGAAGAAAAAATCACCCATGCCGCCGGTGCCGAGACGCCGGAGGCGCTGTCTGTCCAGGAAATTATAAGGCTCATTAAAGAAGCCGGGCGCGACCCGGTGGAACGGGATACGTTGTATAATCCCGTACAGAGGAGAAAAACGTTGGCTTGCGCGCTGTAAAGATTTATCAAAAAAGCGCGGAAATCGTGGATATCGCGGAGATGAAAAACAGTCCTCACACGAAGGCACAAAGGCACGAAGAAGTAAGGAAAATTTATAATGTCAACTGGGAACGGTTGACCAACTTAAAAATGGAAAATTTATAATGTCAACCGGGGACGGTTGACCTACTTAAAATATGAGGGTTTATAAACAATGTCCACTTTTACAAAACTTTTTAGTCCATTTAAAATCGGTTCTCTCAGCATAACAAATCGCATGGTGATGTCCCCAATGGAAACACACCTGTGCGATAAGGAAGGGTTTGTTACCGAAGAGATTATTGCCTACTACAAAGAACGCGCCGTGGGCGGCGTGGGTTATATTACGGTGGAAAATACCGGGATCGACCCTGTCGGCAGGATCAACAACGGCATGATGTGCATACACGACGACAAGTTTGTCCCCGGATTAAAAAGGCTGGCAGACGGCGTCCATGCGGCCGGTGGGAAAACCGTCCTCCAACTAAGCCACGCAGGGAAAGAGGCGTTACCGTTCTTTACGGGGGCAAAGCCCGTTTCCGCCTCGGCAATACCAAGTCCTTTAACCAAAGAGATGCCAATTGAATTGACGGCTGAAGAAGTCCGGTCGCTGGTTGGTAAGTTTGCTGACGGGGCCGTCCGCGCCGCGCAGGCGGGATTTGACGGCGTTGAGATACACATGGCGCACGGCTATTTAGTGAACCAGTTTCTTTCACCGGAATCCAACGTAAGGACGGATGATTATGGCGGCGACACAACTCGCCGCGCCCGGTTTGCCCGGGAGATTGTTGAAAACATCAGGAAACGCACCCCAAAGGATTATCCCGTCATCTGTCGCATCAGTGCTGACGAATACACCGAGACGGGCATCAAGCTGGAAGAAGGCAAGGAAATCTCTAGGATACTTGAAAAAGCTGGCGCGAGCGCCATACACGTGTCCGCGTGCAACTATGCGTCTGCATTCTACAACATACCGTGCTATTATCTGGACGAGGGGTGCTTTGTGCATCTGGCGGCGGGCGTCAAGTCCGTGGTAAAAATACCGGTGTTGACGGTGGGGAGGATTGTTGACCCCGTTATGGCGGAAAAAATCCTGCAGGAGAACAAGGCAGACCTTATCGTGCTGGGGCGCACGCTCATTGCCGATCCGCACTATCCCAACAAGGTAAAGGCCGGTCAGTTGGACGATATAAGGACGTGCCTGAGCTGCAACCGGTGCATTGAGAGTATTTCAGACAAAAAACTGGTCTGCACGGTTAATCCTTACATTGGAAAAGGGGAGAGTCCGTCTCCCCAAAAGACCGAAAAACCGAAGAAAATCCTGGTTGTTGGAAGTGGCCCTGCCGGGTTATCAGCCGCTCAGTTGCTGGCCAGCCGGGGGCATAACGTTACCGTATGGGAAAAAGAAGCACAGCCGGGCGGAAGTTTCCGTTACGCTGCCATGGCACCCAGAAAAGAGCCAATGGGCAAGTATCTTGAATATTTGAAAAATCAGGTAAAAAAGGCAAACATCAGGATACAATTCAACACGGAGGCAACGGAGCAATCTATCAAGCAGTTTGGAGCGGACGCCGTTGTCCTTGCACATGGGGCAAACAACGTCCTCCTTGACCTCAAGAGGGTGGAGGGCAACGTTGCGATAGGCGTAAAGACCGCCTTTGCGACCGCCGATTCACTGGGTGACAACGTGGCAATCGTGGGGGGCGGGCCGGAGGGTTGTGAGCTAGCGGACTTCCTCGCTTCCAAAGGCAAAAAAATTACCCTGATAGAGATGAGGCGCGTCCTGGGCCTGGAATTGGTTGCCCACCCCCGTTACCACCTGGGTGAGCGCCTAAAAAAGATGGGCGCCCGGATATACATAAACACAAAGGTTACGGAGATCGGACAGAACCACCTGGTTATTAGCCGCCGAAGAGAGGCAGATCAAAGACTGGATGGCTTTGACAATTTCATCATCCCCACGCTCCATCACCCAAACGTCGCCCTTGCCGCCGCCATTCAGCCCTTTGTCCCGGAGGTTCACAACATCGGCGACTCGGTGGAAGGCCGCACGGCACTTGAAGCTATTGCCGATGGTGTGGAGATTGGAGGCAAACTCTAAAATGTCGCCTCAAGGTAAAAAAAGAACCGTAGTTATTGGACTGGACGGCACGCCGTACCATTTTATAAAAAAGATGATTGCGGATGGGGTTTGCCCCCATTTGGCAAAACTGGCGTCGTCTGGCTCGCTCCTGGAGATGAAATCAACACATCCTGCGATATCGTCGGTGGCGTGGACGTCCTTTGCAACCGGTGTAAATCCGGCAAAGCACGGTATTTTTGGCTTTATGGAGCGGACGCCTAACACCTACGACATCTACTTTCCCAACTCCAAACACGTCATGAGCAAGACGGTATGGAATATTCTGCGCGATCATAACAAGCGGTCTGTCGTAATCAACGTGCCGTCAACGTATCCCGCCCAGGAAATGAACGGCGTCCTCGTTGCAGGCTTTGTAGCAATCGACCTTGCGCGCGCCTCGTATCCCAGTTCCATCGTGCCGAAGCTCCGGGAAATGGGGTATAAAATCGACGTTGAAACGCAACTTCTTGCCGAATCCAAAGACAAATTACTTGATGATATCTTTTTAACTCTGGAAAAGAGAACCCAGGCGATCCTCCATTTTCTGAAACATGAGGCATGGGACCTCTTTATCGGGGTTTTTACCGAAACGGACAGGCTTCACCACTTTTTCTGGGACGCCTTCGAAAGAAACACACCCCACTTCGGCGCGCGGTTTCTGGACTATTACAAAAAGGTTGACGATTCCATCGGCCAGATTGTTGAAGGCCTGGGCGACGACGTAACCCTTATCCTCCTGTCCGATCATGGATTCTGTGAACTCAGGCAGGAAATATACATCAATTATTGGTTGAAAACAGAGGGGTTCCTTAGTTTTAAGTCTACCCCGCCAAAATCGCTGTCCGATATAGCGCCCGGCTCAAAGGCCTACTGCCTTGATCCTGGCCGGATTTACCTTAACGTAAAGGGGCGAGAACCCAACGGGTGCGTGTCTCCGGGCAACGAATACGAACAACTAAGAAATACGCTCATAACGAAACTTTTGGAGCTAAAAGACCCCGAAACAAAGGCCACCCTGATTGACAAAGTACATAAGTGCGAAGATATTTACCGCGGCAAATACATCGACCGGGCGCCGGACCTCGTTATTGAGCCAAAGCACGGATATGATTTAAAGGGCGCCTTCTCCAGGGAATTGCTCCTGAGCAAGGGCAATTTCACGGGGATGCACACGTACGATGACGCCTTTATGTACGTAAACCAAAAAAACCTGGTAAAAAATTCAGCGGAGATTATAGACGTCACCGCAACCATCTTAGCGTCACTGGATATCCCGATACCGCATGACATGGACGGTGTTACTATGGTTAAATGGGATTAGAAAAACGATGGAACCACAGATTGCCTGGCGCGGCCTCTGGCCACAACCAAATTCGAAATACGAATATCGAAATACGAACCAATTTCAAATGACAAAAAACTCAATGCTCGAAACTTTACGTAAGCCTCAACTAATAAATGCCTTACATTTTTGCATTTTGAAAAACGAGCATAAAAAACAAGAAGTTGATGGATTGTAGTACCGATTATTTTAGTTCGACTCGTTCCCACGCTCTCAGACTGTGCCAAATGAATTTTGCGCGGACAGCCCCCTGTGCGGGAAAAAGGCGTATAATGCCAATTTTACCGGTCGTTTTTTCTGTTAGGTGATTTCCTGAGAATATTTTACCGATTTAAGGTAAACTCTCATCTTATTTTAAAACATAATTGAGTACCGCGCCATGCAATCTACTATCGAACCGATTCTATCACACCTAAA
>CAYHFB010000225.1:0-6518 GCA_964355695.1 uncultured candidatus Brocadiaceae bacterium | reverse complement strand
GAGTTCTGATTGCTATCCCACCGTTTTACAGGCTTTTTGAGACTTGTGTATAAACATAACCCTACGTGGGGTGGAGAAGGCGATCCCTGTGGTTGTCCATGACTTTTCCACTGCTTCCTTCTTTACTCAGTTCAACCACCTCTACCTCACCATCGGGACGCTCCCAATAGATGCTCTTTTTGCCGTCCAGCACGGGGAAGTATTTCCCTGCAATACATTCGTACAAATCCACCTGATAAAGAGGGTGGCGATTACCGGATTTTTTGCCTGGAGATAGTTGTAGAGCGCCGTCGTTTTCATAGATGGTGGTTTTCCCCTGCGCGTTTTTGTATCCGACGTAATACTTGCCGGCTTCTTTGTGGTATATATCGGCGTTTAACGGATAAAGCTTCTCTCCTACCACTTCCAAAAAGTCGCCGCCTTGAATCTGAAAGGATTTTCCCGCGTCACTAAGCACCCACTCAGAGGTCATTCTATCGGGGCTGTGCGTCAGGATCGTTTTGCCTTTCTGCAGAACGGTATTATTTAGCCTCCGGTAGTCCGTATGGACAACACTGTTCCGTATTGCAATATCATGTATTACGACAGAATCATTGAAGGCCGCGATTGCATCATGAAACCGCTCTTCACTCCAGGTTCGCTCAATGTAATCATTAATATCCCCATAAATGAGCGAGGCCTCTATAAATTCTTTTTGTGTCAGAGGAATCCGCGCCGTTCTCTTTTCCGTATAAAGCTGTTTCCACAGTTCTTTATCATGCACGGTATCCGAACTGAATAAGAGGGACTCGTTTTCCGTTTTAAAACGCACGCCTATCCCTGAAAGCCCGTGCCAGACGTGGTCCTTAACCGCCTCGATAGTAAAACCTTCAGGGTCTTTGTACACATTTTTGTCTTTTTCATAAAACACTTCCGACGAAAATGGATAGAAGGATTCCGGCTCAATCCATTCCCCATAAGCAGTATCTTTAAAAAGCAGCCGTGGCCTGCCGGTTTTGCTGTTAATAATAATCTTCGCCTTGTCCGGGCCGATGACCTGACCTTCCCTGTCAAGTACCTGAAGGTGCAATATGCCATTTCCCGTTTTTACGGAGACTATTTTGTACTTAGGGTAAGGGCCTATTGTTTTATGGGAAATGTAGGACTCGTAGGGGAGGTCTACAATTCTTTTAGAATCAGGAGAAAGGCTTATTTCCAGGGCGGATCGGCAAGACTTTATAAGCTCCGCATTGATCCACTCCGTCGTGAGAAGAAACACCATCTTTGAGACGTCGCCCGCATACATATTAAATAAGGCATGATCAGAAAACCATCTCTTGTGGTCGTCGTGGCAGTGGGTAATAATTAATCCGTTAATCGCTTTGAGGCCGTGGCCGCCTAACTGCTGGAAGATTGGGGCGCCACAGTCAACGAGAAAGGAAGATTTTCCTATGCACACCTGATATCCGATACTCTTTCCAATCCTCGAAAAAGGACCGTAATCGCCCAACACTTTCACGGTAATGCCATTAATCATAAGAAAACCTTTCTCCTTTTGAATCGATAAGAAGTCAATAATCAACGTAAAGCATCGTATCATAATTGGGTACGAATGTCAATTTAGTGTAAAAACGCCCGGATGCCGTTGAATGAATAGCCCTCATGCATTTAGAAAAGATACTTGTATAAAATAAATGGTTATTGGTATAATCCTTGTCGAATCATTTCGTGGTATCGGCGCTGGCGGGTTTATTAAACCGCTTAAACCTTTTAAGCCGTTAGTATGGCGTAAGCCGGCTTGGAACGGGCGTAATTGGCGCATTTGGTAACACTATTTTATCTGCGGCAGTGAATAGAAATTATTTACTATGGGCATACTTTATAGAATGGTAAAAACATGTCAGAAATGAAATCCGGCAGCAACTTAGAGAAATTACTTCGAAGCGGGCAATTTGCCGTAACGGCAGAACTTGGTCCACCGCGCGGAGCCGACCGTTCGGTGATAGAAAAAAAGGCGGGCATATTGAAAGGCTACGGGGATGCCTTTAACATCACCGATTGCCAGACCGCCGTGGTGCGTATGTCCAGCATTGCCGCCGGACGTATTGTGCTTGAGGCGGGGGTGGAACCGATTATTCAAATGACCTGCCGCGACAGAAATCGTATCGCCATACAAAGCGACCTGCTGGGCGCAGCCGCTCTGGGCGCAAAGAACCTGCTCTGCCTTACGGGAGACCACCAGAAGTTCGGCGACCACCCGACGGCAAAAGGCGTTTTCGACATTGATTCCATCCAGCTTATCCAGATGGTAAAGATACTCAGGGATGAAAAGAAATTTCAATCGGGACAGGAATTAAAGGCGTCGGAACCGAGATTCTTTATCGGCGCGGCTGAAAATCCGTTTGCCGATCCCTTTAAATATCGCGCAATCAGGCTTGCCAAGAAGATTACGGCAGGGGCCGACTTCATTCAAACCCAGATTATTTACAACGTTGAGAAATTTAGAGCCTGGATGAAGATGGTTACCGACATGGGTCTCCATGAAAAGGCGTTTATCCTGGCCGGAGTCGCGCCGTTGAAATCTGCCGGTATGGCGAAGCACATGAAGCATAACGTCCCCGGCATGGACGTGCCGGACGAAGTCATGAACCGCATGACGGCCGCATCCGCCTTGAAGAAAGGGAAGGAAGAGGGCATAAAGATATGCCTTGAGGTTATAGAGCAGGTGCGGGCGATAAAGGGTGTAGCAGGCGTGCATATCATGGCTGTTGAATGGGAAGAGGCGGTGCCGGAGATTGTGCAGATGGCAAAGTTGTATCCGAGGCCGGGGTTTTAAGTTTCAGGTTTCGGGTTGTAAATAAGTTGTGTGGGAAAGGGCGGGAAAATCGGTCATGCGGGACAAAAGGTGTGCTATCCTAACCGTTGACTTTAAATCAGTGGGTCGGTGGTAAGGTGGATGAATCGAAGCACTTGCACCTAAAACAATAACACCACAAAGCGCAAAGGACGCAATGAAGACTGCTAGAATCCTAACCGGCAATACCGTTTTGCTGCATTGCGCCCCTTGCGCTTACCCTACGTTATTGGCACCCCAGGTGATAAACGATCACGACTTTTTGTCTGGACGTTCTGTGCATGGCTTATCACCGGTACCCGGTAACGATGCTTTGCCCCCGCCTGTGGATTCATTCTTGAGGAGTGTCTCGACGTCGGGATAAGGGTATATTGTTAGCGCGTTGTTTATGGGCAACCCCCCAGTATCAGCGCTGGGGCCATAGGTGCTGTAAATATCACGGCCTATGATACGCAGCATTATGGTCAATTGGCCGCGATGGTGGGCGGTGTGGGCAATCCTCCGCGTCAATATCCAGGCGCGAGAGCGTTTGACCTCGAAAAACGTCACTTGTTCCTCCCACCAGGCCTTATTCTTTTCCTGCAGGGCTGCGAGGCGTTTCCCGGAATCTTCCGCGTAACGTTTCATGAATTCCAGACGTGTTTCTTTTTCAGGCAATGGCGGCGCGCCGACGTCAATGCCCAGCATTTTACAGAACCAGTTGTTTTCACCTACACACTGATGCACCATGTGTTCAAGGGCGTTTCTTCCCCGCCTGTCTTTCGGGTTTGGGCGTACCGAAAGGTCATCGTCTTTAAAGGTGCTCCAGGCGCTGAGTGTTTTCATCCGTTCCGTTTTGTACGTGTCTACCAAGAAATCATATTCCATAAAATATCCTCCTGAATAGTAAGTAAAATACCTGCGCCTGTACCCGGCGCAATAGCCATCAAACCTGAAGGTTTGAGCTACAAAACGCCCTCAATGAGAAGGTCGTTCGCAAATCTTTTCGTTGTGATATCGGTGAGTTTGATGGATTCACATATATGGGTGATACCTGCGCCCATGACTGACGACAACGCGCCCTCGCCGCCGACAATGATGGGGGCAACAAATACCATGATTTTGTCTGCCAGGCGTTCTTCAATTATGGAGGTGATTACCCGGCTTCCCCCTTCCACCAGGACGTTAGTCAGATTCATTTTGCCAAGATGTTGAAAGAGCATCTGCATATCTACAAGGCCGTTGACGTCTCCTGCTGGAATAATCTTGCACCCCAGTTGCCTCAGTTTTTCAATGCGTTCCTGCGGCGCGTTGCTGCCGACAGCAATAAGCAATTCGCTTTCATGGATGGTGTTGATAAGACGAGAGTTTAAGGGGAGCGCGGCATTGCTGTCGATGATAATCCGCTTGGGATTTCTTCCGCCTCTCATGCGGCAGGTTAGCAGGGGGTCGTCTCTTTGTGCGGTGTTAATTCCAACCATGATGCCGTCTACCTGCCCACGGATTTTATGGACGTACTCCCTTGATTCTTCAGAGGAAATCCACCTGGAATCCCCCGTGTGCGTGGCAATCTTGCCGTCAAGCGACATGGCCCATTTTACGATTACGTAAGGTACTCCTTTTTGCATCAATTTTAGAAAGGGTGCGTTGAGTTTGGCGGCCTGTGATTCCATAACGCCTAGTTTGACGTCAATCCCCGCATCTTGTAGTTTCCGCATGCCCTTGCCGGAGGTGATGGGATTGGGATCGATAATGGCGATAACAACTTCTTTAATGCCAGCCTTAACGATTGCATCAACGCACGGCGCCGTTTTGCCGTAATGAGCGCATGGTTCCATGGAGACGTACAGCGTGGCGCCCGCACAAGCTTCTTTTCCTTCGCTGAGCGCGAATACCTCTGCGTGCGGGCCGCCAAAGGCCTGGTGGTAGCCCTTTCCTACGGCATGGCCGTTTTTCACCACGATAGCGCCCACCATGGGGTTGGGTTCAACCTTTCCCCGTCCCTGTTCGGCTAGTTCCAGGGCAAGCGACATATATTTCACATCGGCGTCTGAGGTAATCATGGCACTGAAATAATAATAACACCGTGGGTATTGTTTTCGTATCTGGTAAGATACCAAAGCAAACGTATGTGTTATGTTAAGCGTTTTTGGGATTGGCATGGGCACACCCTGCTTATCCATGCCTGTCTTGTTTCTTCTCTGCTCTTTATCCCTGTTTAGAGATTGGATTGTACCACCTCTGTGGGTTCAAAACA
The DNA here is from genome assembly GCA_964355695.1 of uncultured candidatus Brocadiaceae bacterium. GTDB lineage: Bacteria > Planctomycetota > Brocadiia > Brocadiales > Brocadiaceae > JACVXV01. Next base: position 1,449 of record CAYHFB010000225.1, on the reverse strand, counting down.
ATTGGTATTTCTCGTTTACCCATAGCGTGCGCAGGGAGAAGATGTTGTGCCACATTATGAGACCGTGAGGGGATGCACAAAAATCAGTGAATTTAGCCAAAAACTTCTGTTTTTCGAAAAGGAAATGGCGAACCACCGGTATTTGCAGATTTAAGTGTAGAAAACCTGGCTTGTTTGGCTATATATTCAGCGTTGAACGGTTAAGTAATTGTACCTGAATACCGTTATTAATCTTTTCGATTATGCTATGTGATAATTCCGACATGATAACCCCCTTTTCCGATAACCCTTGTGAGGAGAATTAAAGGCCGACCGTAAAGCCACCTATAAATCATGATAACGATAAAGCAAAAATCTCTATGGAAAGACCGATTGGCCATTATTGAACTATTGCAAAACGGGTCTGAATTAAAGTATTGTCTCAATCAAGAAGCCCTTGGGATAGCAGGACAATTGGGTGTTGCTCTAAAATACATCCAACCATTGTCAGGCATTGTGCAAATGGTTTCAACTCAATGTGCCATGCAAGCGCCATCAGGGCTGAAGCCCTGAGCTACAAAGGCAAAGAAGGTCGGTTTTAAATACGGCATTTTATGTTTGTATGCCCTTGCTATTTCTACCAATATTTTGTCCCTACGGTACCGTTAAAAGGTAACACGGTAGTGTTTTAAAAAATCCCCGAAAAGCCCCATGAGCAGCGGCATATAAGTCGCCTAAGCAATATATCGGACCACCAGCGCTTCATCGTATTTGTCGTTTCAGCAATCAATGCGAAGCCTTGTGCTGGTCTTGCCCTATAGGGGCTATTGATAAGTTGATAGGAAATTGCTTTTCTCAATGAGATGTCCAATATAGCAAAAACAAAGAAAATTGCAACCTTTTCTAGCATAATTAACGAACATTGGAAGGCAAATGGGAAGAAACAGTGTGGGATTATCGGAGAAATAGGTAAATTCTCTTATGATGGGTAATGTGCGGCACATTACCCGATTTTTTGACAAAAAATGGCAAGACCGCCCCTACGTCTGGTGAAAGAACGCAGGAAAAGGTTTAATTTTGCGCAAAACAGGATTCATCATAACCGGGACAACCGTCTGCATGTTCGTTGAATGCATACAGGTCATCGAAGATTTCATAAACCGGCTCATGATCTTTAGTGGATACATTTGTATTGGGCGGGTCTCTGGAAGGCGCTGGTACCCAAAGACCGAGGTGTTTCAGTCTCTGCCGTATTACCCGCTGGTCAGTGATAAAGCTGATGATCTTCACCCCGTTAGGTAACAGATATCTAACGGGGATTACCATAAAAACTCCCCTTCTTTTTCCAAGTCAATTTATCTATAACAATACAATAGCTAACGGAGGGCAGAACACGTTTGCAAGTAATCTTTGCAGCTATTGCTTGCAATGTAAAAAGATTCATCAGACATGGGGTTCTCCACGGATACG
>CAYHFB010000224.1:0-6524 GCA_964355695.1 uncultured candidatus Brocadiaceae bacterium | reverse complement strand
CAAAATCTTTATAACATTTTTGGACTGCATGAAAATGCGCCCCTATGGCTCCATCGGCCGGTTTTAGTAAAAAAATGGGCTTCTTTGCTTCCATAGACATTGGCGCAAGGCTGTGATAATGCTTTAACATGGCTAAACAATTACTATCTGTTTCTATTGAACCAGACATATCGTTGCCATCTACGTCATCCATTTTTAGCACGCTTTGCAAATAAACTTGCGGTATTTTATTCGCCCATTTAATATAAGATTTGACCGGTCGGCTCCCACGGTCAGTATATTGCATAATTATGTAGCCAATGGGTTCCATTATTCCCTGTGGGATAACATCTTTATCTGTTTTTGAGTATTCATTTCTGCGTTTTTTCCATTGCTTTCTCCAATCTTCAAGGGTTGTTCCTAAATTTTTGATTCCTTGCAGTGAGAACAAATCAGCAGCAACGGGCAACACTACAAATTCGCTTGAAATGAGAACGGCACGGTTAATAGCTCCTAAATTAGGCCCAACGTCTATCAACACATAATCTGCGTTACACCTTTTAGCGGCGTCTTCTATAAGTGTCTTAAATACGGAAGTAACTTTAAATCCATACAGATCGCCTTCAAGACATTTTGTCCAAGTATCACTTAATTTGTCTTCAAATGCCGAAAGCGATAAATTTCCAATTAAAAGCGATAAATTTTCAGCTATTTTTTCAATATGCACGGGGAGATATGGCTCGCCTTCGCTTACCGGGACGATTGCATCAAGAATCGTAACTTTTTGTTCTTCCAAAACTATTTCTTCCATTCTTTCCGTTGACAAAAAAATGGAAGAAAGATTACATTGTGGGTCTAAATCAACCGCCAAAACCTGATAGTTAAGTTCCTTCAACATCCATGCAATATGATAAACAGTTGTTGTTTTTCCGACGCCGCCCTTATTATTGAAAAAAGTAATTATTTTCATGTTACTGCTTTTTGTATATGGTTACGCTGAAATGCAAAGGTTGATTATAGGTAAACTCTGCTGGGGGATTACCGTTCGTTTTTAATTCCGACATGGCAGTGGCTATACCACGATTGAATTTGTTTACATACCCCCAAATTTTAAGGGCTTCCGCTACAATGGGGTTGCGATAATCATTTTGATGGGGAAAATTATCCGGTCTGGCCGAACCATATAAACCGCCCGGATTGGAAATTTCAATGCGGTCACTGAATTCATAGAATTTTACCGGAGCGTTAGATTCGTAGTTACGGTGCATGACGGCATTATTCAATAATTCCCTAATTGCTTTAAATGGATAAGTCCTCACTATCGTTTCTCTTAAGGACGAAACCGTGACAGGACGTTCTTCAATGTTGTTTTTAACAAACAAATCCAGTTGCCGCATCATAGAAAGCAAATCACCAGAAAATTCTTTTTCATTCAAAACATCGCAATCCATTGAATCTCCGGAATATTGCACATATTGGACATAAGCGCCTGGCATATAAAATATGGGGTTATTGCCCAGTATCAAAATTCCTGCATAAGTAAGAACATCGTTTACAAAATCGTACAATCGCAGAGATGCTAATTGTTGTTTTAGCTCACGGTGGTTGGCGGCTAATATTTCCGAATCAACGGCATTAGGTAAATAAGTTAGTTTAAATAATTCAACATTAATATCAGATAGTGTGCTGCTAAATGCCGGTGAAACGTCAAAGGTCTTGGTATTGGCTGCTCGTTTTTCGATTAAGCGTAATTCTTCCGCTTCATTAGCGATAGCCTTGCTTGGTCCTATCCGAATCCAGACCACGCCTTTGTAACGAACAGGAGGAAATGGGCTTGGAAAAACTTCTACTACTGCCAATTCGCCTTCTGAAAGTAGATACTTTTGCACAGTGATAGACGGCTGAGGCAAAATCTGTCCATTATTGCGAATAGCCGCTAAATCTTTCAGTAATTCCTCTGAGATAGTTAGCCCGACCACTTTTCCTGTTTTGTCGTCTGCGCCAACAATTAAATAACCCGGTAATTTGTGGTTCGGGTAGTCATTAGAAAAGGCACAAATAGCTTTTGAAAATTTATCCGTATCCTTTACCGATATTGTTCTTTCTACCCTGTCGGATTCCAAGTCAGATAATAGTGCGATTAATTCTTGTTGTGATAACATAATAATGTAAGGCCGTAACTGAAAAAAGTTCACACTACGATTAATGGGTATGTTTCTCTATATTCCTGAAAAGATATAACACCCTAGCTAATTATCACCTTTTTCAAACACTACTTGATAAACCATAAATTACACCCCATTCATTTTTCCCGGTGGAATTTTAATTGTGGTATTTTAACTTTAGCTGGGTATCAAAAATTAGCGGCTTTGAATAGGTTCTTCTAATATTAAGTTTTCCATTGAAACATTGAAAATGTCTTTTAAATCGTATCTTTCCGTTGCTCCAATTATTTCTAATCCGATAATCTTACCTTCATTGTCAATGTCCAGGTTTATTCCCTCCTCAACCTCTTTCGTGTGTGCTACTTTTTTTTCTTGTATTCTGATGTAAATGGCGTCTACTTCCTTATCATATTCAATCTTCATTTTACTTACTCCTAACTGTTTTTGTCTAATGCCGTGATTCCAACTATTAGATCGCCTTCTTGTATATGAAAGTAACTTTAAGCCATTTTTTGTCAATATATTTAAAAGCATTCTTTCGGTTCTTTATTGAATCTTTTACATTCTCAGGATAAAGAACAGTGTTTTTAACTTCTTCTTCGGAGATATTTCTCCATTTCATTTGTCTTCTGACATGTCTACTGAAATATATTCTCACAAAATTACACCTTCAAAAGCCCGAGCAACAGCATACGTGTTATTCAATCAACTTTAAGAATGTAGTACAAACCTGAATCTCCGCGATGGCTTAACCTACTCTGAGAAACGCATAAGCACTGAAAGCTGCAAGCGGGTTCAGGTTTGCAACCTGAACCCCACGTTTTATACATTTAATACGCCATCACCCGCACAAAGCGCTAGTTTCCCAATAAATTCACGGTGTAAAACCTTTTAAAATCCTTGTTGAGGACTTAACGTTATTGATTTTATCAAACACAGGGTTCAGGTTGCTAATCTGAACCCGCCGTGATTATTCCAAAAGTTTTTTAAATTCCTCTGTAGATAAGTAAGCGTCTCTTATTAATGACCGCAATAGTCCACGGTCCAAGGTTTTATGATCTGGAATAGAGAGAGTTGCAATAACACCTTCTTTTTTCAATATCATGTGGCAATTACTGCCAACTCTTACAAATCGCCAACCTGCTTTCTCAAATGCCTTTACTGCCTCTTTACCTGAAATTACCGGCAGTTTTGATGCCGTTTTATATGGTGACCTCAAAACAAGCCAATTCCTTGGTTTGCGTTAACAAATCCTTATCTAAAGCTTCCAGGCAGGCCTTAATAGCGTCTTTTATATTTTCTATAGCATCCTCAATAGTGTCCCCTTGAGAATGGCATCCCGGTATAGCAGGGCAGTGGGCTACATAACCAAAGTCTTCACCCTTTTCTATCGATACACGATAAACCATAAATTGCACTCCAATATTTACACCTTCAAAAGCCTTATCGATAGCATAGGTATTATTCAATCAACTTTAAGGATACAGGACAAACCTGACCCCTGTGAGTGATTAACCCACTCCGAAAAACGTATAAGCACTGAAAGCTAGAAGTTGGACGTGCTTCTCATCCCCAACTCCTAGCTCTTCAGGTAATTACTTTCCTTGCGTTCTTTGTGGCCTCAGCGGTAAACCATTATTACGGTTTAAACACCAGCCGCCTTTCGCAGGGCGTCAACCATGTCCGTCTTTTCCCAGGTAAAGGTATCCTCTGAGCGTCCGAAATGGCCGTGCCGTGCCGTAATCTGGTAAATAGGCCTTCTCAGATTCAACCGCTTGATGATACCGCTTGGGGTCATGTCGAAAACACTTTCGCAAATTTGCGTAAGTTTTTCATCAGGTATCTTGCCGGTGCCTTCGGTTGTAATGTTGACGGCCAGGGGTTTCGCTACACCAATGGCATAAGCCACCTGAGCTTCACACCGGTCGGCCAGACCGGAAGCCACCACGTTCTTTGCAACGTGTCTGGCTGCATAGCAGGCGCTACGGTCAACCTTCGTTGGGTCTTTCCCCGAAAAAGCGCCGCCGCCGTGACGTCCCCATCCGCCGTACGTGTCCACGATGATCTTCCTTCCCGTCAACCCGCAATCTCCCTGTGGACCGCCAATCACAAAGCGTCCCGTTGGGTTGATGTGATAAATCGTTTTGCTGTCCAATAAATGCGCCGGTACCACCTGCTTGATAACCTTTTCAATCATATCCGCCTTTATCGTTTCATGTTTTACGTCAGGGGAATGTTGCGTTGAAACGACAACCGTATGCACCCTTATGGGCTTGTTGTCCTGATATTCAACGGTTACCTGCGACTTTGCGTCAGGCCGCAGATACTTAAGCACCCCGTTTTGCCTCAACTCAGCGTGCTTTATGATGATCCTGTGCGCGAGCATGATAGGAAGCGGCATCAACTCAGGCGTATCGTTGCAGGCGTAGCCAAACATCATGCCCTGATCACCGGCGCCTTCTTCCTTGTAAAGACCTTCACCGCTAACGCCCTGTGAGATATCCGGCGATTGCTTGCCTATGCTCGTAAGAACGGCACAGGTGTTGTAATCAAACCCCATAGAAGCATCGGTATAGCCAATCTCCTTTATCGTACTCCTTACAATGTCAGGAATATTTACGTTTGCCTTTGTGGTGAATTCACCGGCAACGAAGGCGATTCCCGTCGTCACCAACGTTTCACATGCAACCCTGCTCATGGGGTCCTGTGCAAGCATGGCGTCCAGTACCGCATCAGATATCTGATCGGCAATCTTGTCCGGATGACCCATAGCGACTGATTCTGAAGTAAATAAATGCCTACCTTTCTTCATACAGATACTATCCTCTCTTTTAATAAAGTTTTTCTTAACACGCTCAAATTACGTTCCGTAGCACCCCGTTGTTCCTCTACTACCAACTGCGCCCTCTTACCCATTTCCAACGCCTCGTCCTGATGTTCAAGTAAGTAGGTGAGACTATCAAAAAACGACGTTTCATCCTGAACGATCTTGATGGCGTTAGCGTTTCTTAATAACGGCACCTCCTCATGAAAATTAAACGTATGTGGGCCGACGATGATTGGTTTTGCCAGTCCCGCAGGCTCCATCATGTTTTGACCGCCTTGAGGCACAAGGCTCCTTCCAACAAATACGTAATCAGCGATGCTGTATATTGTTTGCAATTCACCCAGGGTATCGACAAGAATAACCGTTTGACTCGGCAAACGCCCTTGCTCTTCTGCCGTTACCGGCAAGAGACCTTTATCAAGCAAGGTCTTTCTCGCCACTTTTAGCCCCATGGATTCTATCAGCCTGACAACGTTATTGCACCGCTCAATGTGCCGCGGCGCCAATGCCAGTCTCAGCTTAGGATATTGGGAAGAAATCCGCTTAAAAATTCTGAGAATGATTGCCTCTTCACCCTCATGTGTGCTGCCGCAGACGAAAAGCTTCTCTTCCTTCTGTATTCCGAATAAATGCAGTAACCGCGCCTTTGTGTCTTCAGGGACAGAAGTTACTATATTGTCATACTTCATGTTCCCGGTAACGGATATCTGCTCATCGGCTATACCGATGGCTTTAAGGCGGGCTGCGTCCGCTTTAGTTCTGGCGCAAAAAACATTCTCTTTTTTGGTCAGGCTTTCAAAGAATCCGCGTGATATCTTATTCAACCCGCGGTACCATCTCGTGGATTTTTCCGATATCCTTGCATTTAACAGCGCCACGGGAACGCGCCGTCGCGCCAATGCCATGAGGAAGTTTGGCCATATCTCCAACTCGGCCAAAATTACGCAATCGGGGCGTATGGCACCAAGAGACCTTTCCACTACCCAACTAAGATCCAGCGGGAAATAAAAGATATTTGTTTTAGGAAAATACCTTCTTGCAACTCCCTGACCGGTAGTGGTGTTGGTGGATATAACTACATCCCAGTTATTAAACTCTTTTTCAAGAGAATTTACAAGTGTTTTTACCGTAATAATCTCACCAACAGAGGCACAGTGTATCCAAACACATGGCCGCTTCTCTTCTCTATTCCCAATACAGCCCAAGCGTTGTGCCAAACCCGTGCGGAAGCGATTGCTCAATAAGAGTTTTGGAAGAAGATACGGTGCGCTTATGGTAAGAGCTGTTACGTAAGCGGCGTCAAAAATGGTGGACATACCGATATGGGGTGTATATAGTTAAACTCTTATGAGCGATTCATCTTCACAAATGCTCACGGTTTTAAAAGGACGACTGGATCTCACAGATAAAAAGCAGTGGAACGGAGGGGCAGTGGGGCATTTCTCTCCTTGATCCCCCACCCCTCTGCCCATAGGTGTTAAGTTATGGGTGTGCTATAAGCACAAAATCGAATATCGAACAAGGAATAACGAATGTCGAATGATAAGGGATAT
>CAYHFB010000223.1:0-6539 GCA_964355695.1 uncultured candidatus Brocadiaceae bacterium | reverse complement strand
TATTTTGGCATTTTCAGCAAAAATATTTTGTGTGAAACTTCATATTCAGCTTTGCATAAGGCTTTGGGGAGGATTATAACGCTGTCAAGCTTTTACTGAAAACCCCTTTACCTATAGCCAAACAAATCAGGTTTTCAAGATTAAAACACCAATAAATGTTATAAAAATAGGTATCCCTGTTATGTTGAGCGTCCTTTTCTGTCACCCCTTCGGGGCCGATTATGTTGTTGTATCTACCATGGGCTTCACCCCTGGCTCTATCCTTTCAGCCCTTCGGGCCAGTTGTAGGGCGACCCTTTAGGGTTGCCCTGTTGCGTGTATAAACAGTCGCAAGGCTGAAGCCTTGCCCTACGTATAAAAGATGCCGCCGTAGGCTTAATTAAACGTACAGGAATTTCAATGTAGGGACACGGTGCCCGTGTCCTTTTCGACTCGTTCCCACGTGTGAAAACAAATAAGTTGTCGAAGGCCTAATTCAATGTTTAGGAAATTCAAAGTTGCCACAAAGGCACTAAGACACCAAGGTATTTCTTTGTGGCTTCGTGTCTTAGTGGCGAAAAAGCCGCCGTAGGCTTAATTAATTGTAAAAAACGTTAAAGTATGACGCCGGTTTCTTTCCCTTCTCCGTTCCAATCTCTTCAATCAACTGAAAATAGCGTTCCAGGAATACCTCGGCCGTCCAGTTGCGCAGATAGGCCTGATAGCCGCGTTCGCCCAATTCATTCCTATGGGTAGGATCGTTGGCGAGTTTGTCCAACAACGGTGGCAGTTCGTCCTCTGTGTTATATACATATCCGGCGCCACTATCCTGAATCATTTCAGGCATTCCGCCCAAGTTTCTGACAATCACTGGGGTGTGTTGCGTGAACGCCTCAAGCACCACAAGTCCCTGAATCTCAAAACAGATTGAGGGAACAAGCACAGCCAAGGCGCGTTGATAGAGCGTATACAATGCCTGACCGGATTGATACCCCAGAAACAGGATATTCTGGCTTTCACCCGCTAACCGCCGCAATTCCGGTTCGTATGTCCCACTTCCGGCGATCGCCAAAACGAAGTCTGGACGTTTTTGAAAGAGTGGGATGACCGTCTGAAACCCTTTGATCTTTTCCAAACGGCCAACGCACAAAAAATAGGGACGTCGCGGGAGCGGATGGATGGCGCCGGCTTCAGTTGACTGCATAGGCGGTGGTATCGGCACAAAATTGGAAAAAGGAAGTATTTTCGCCTGAAATCCCAACTCAATATGCTTGTCCCGGCAGAAACGGCTCGGCGCCAGAAAGCAGTCAACGTGCCGACTCATACGCTGTACAAGTCCCGCATAACGCCACAACTGCGGCGGACGACGATGCGCCAGGCTGCACCGCATGCAGTTGCGACCGTCGCAAAGCATACGGTTGTATTTGTAGAGAACGTGCATCGGGCAGACCAGCCAGAATTCGTGCATCGTACACAACTTAATGCCTTGCCCGTAAGCAAAGACGCCAGGGCCACCCACCAGGGAAATGTTATGATAATGGATCACGTCAAAGGGTTGGGCTAAAATACGCCGGAGTCGGGCTGATTTCAGGAGCGGAAATCCGGTTTGCTGGGTGGCCAGAGGCGATAGCATACCCAAACGGCTTTTCAAACCGTGCACCGTTACGTTCGGATGGTCGTTATATGACGCTTTCGGTTCGCCGCCAGCCATCAGGCGGTAGGCGTCACGACAATGAACCACCTCGACGTGATGTCCCTGTTGCGCCAGTGCATTAGCCAGGCGATGAACGGACCATCCGTCACCGCCAAAATTATAGGGTGGGTAAAATGTGGTAATCATGCAAAAACGCATGGGCTTGTTCATAAAAATCTTCCTCGCCGCAGGTAAGCGCGCATCTGGCGTGGAAGATTCCGCATCCGCACGTACCACGGAAACCAGGCGGTCGGCATCATTCTCAGGCGTTGTTCGGTGCGGAAATAAAACATCTCCACGCGTTCCAGTGCCGCCGGATCGCTTTTGGGCCTTACCAAACCAAGTTTTGCCGAACAGGCGCAACGGAAATGCTGCCGCACAAAATCACGCAGCGAAGGCGTTGAGTAGCCGTAAGGATACGCAAAAGACACAACCGGATTCCCCAGCGCATCTTCAATGATCTGTCGTGATTCAAGAATTTCCGCGCAGGCGCGTTGATATGGAATACCCGCTAAATCCGGATGGGTGAGGGTATGCGCTCCAAACTCAAGCCCGGCCTGATGCATTTCCCGGATTTCCTGCCAGTTCAACATCTCTCGCCCGCAGAACGAAGGCAACCGGGTGGGCGTGTGCAAAGCCGAGTGCCGTCCGGTGATGAGAAAAATCGTGGCCGTCATCCTATATGCTTGCAAAAGAGGAAAGGCGTGTTGGTAAATGCTGCGGAAGCCATCGTCAAACGTCATGCACACGGTTCGTTTTGGCAATGGCTCTCTTTTCTCTAAAAGTTCAGCCATCACCCGTAGCGGAACCGTCTGATAACCTTCGTCCGAAAGCATCTGCAGGCATTGGTGAAACATTCGTCGTGGAAATGAGATCGGCTCTGGCTGATCATCAATTGCATGAAAAAGTAAAATAGGAAAAGTGTTCATGTGTTATGTATTTTCTGAAAAACAGGGGTTTCTATTCTTATTGCCGATAAGAATCTGGCTTCACATTTCAATGTCCTGTTCCTCCTTACGGCGCTATTTAAAAAATGATATCCATTTTACAACGCTATGAATTTGCAGGTTTTGTTGGGTTGCAAAATCACATGTTGCGCATATACAGGATGTGCGTAACGAAGCCTGCCCCTGTGGCGTTACCGTTCGAATACGAAAATCAGCATACGATAGGTTATTCCATATCTCCCGTAAGGAGTGGGTGTTGATATCGCCTAACACTATATTACACAGACAACAAGGCATAACAATGCCATCGACCCGCACTTTGGCGTGCGACCACCCGATATAACAAGCTGGAGACCGCAGCGTCTTCGGTTCAGAGGCGTTACGTAGGAATTCTCGCGTGAGGTTGTGTTTCTTCCCAAGCGAATCCAGACGCTTTCTGGCATTATAGAGTAAAGTCAGCAGTTCTTTCCGTTGTTCGGACGTCAACCCCACCACTGTAGCGGCTTTATCATAAGCCACAAAGGATGCAAACAAAACAGCATCACACCCGGTATTGTACGCATGGGTGATGGTTTGATCTATCTCCTTGTACGTATGCGCCGTACAAATATGCTTGAAGGTGATCTCCGGGGTATTTCTGCCGGTGGCAGCCTTCATGGATGATATGCGTCGGAGGTTGTCAAGGATACGTGGAAAGTTTTCTGCCGGAGAACCAGGATGGCAACGGGCATACCCTTCAGGAGTACCGGCCCAAACTGAAACAATCAATTTATCTAGCCCGGCCTCCAGCAATGCACGGGAACGTTCCTGATCAAGCAGTATTCCATTGGTGAAAAGTTGCGTCGTAACGCCAGCTTGTTTGAATATGGCAACAATATCTGCAAACCGAGGATGCAGCAACGGCTCTCCGGTTCCGCTAAAGGTAACTTTTCGAACGCCAAGACCGGGAAACTCCGCGGCAAGCCGTTGTGCCATATCAAATGGTATATCGGTCATCGTCGGGTCACGTTTTTCAAATGTCCGGTGGGAAAAATGATGTTGGCAACCGACACATGTCAAATTACAACGCCGGGTTACGTCCACGTCAACAAAGAATGGCCCCCCATACGCCTGCTTTCCATGCAGGATACCCTTCAGAAGCCTTGTTCCATCGCGAAGATTGTCCAGGAACTTCCGCATACGTCCTCCCCCTTGTTTTCCTCTCGGCTACACCGCATCCGATATAATTTCTTTGATGTGCCAGTTGCGTATCTCCCGAATATCAACGCCACCGACAATCCAATCGGCTTCGGTATACGTGGTTTTAACCGGACGAATCAATAGCGGCAATTCACCGGTTTTACGACGCTCCAGCATACGCAACAACCCATGCCCTTTCAACGGCAAGCGTTTCACCGCCTGGTCAGGTAAGTCATTCAGGCAGAAACGATAGATTGATACAATATCCAGATCGCGTTGCGTGATGATCCGGTGTAACAGCTTTTCCACGGAGACGCCATCGGCGTCGGCATAATCCAGCACGTATCCACGCCGCGCATTCGGCGACAGACCAAGCACGATATACCCCGTGACTTGCTTGCCCGTCTGAGCATAATAGAAACGATACCGTTTTCTGGGATTTGCAAACCGCCACCGGAAAAAGGCCTCATCCTGTGCTGGCGCAATTTTCGGAGAGGTTTGGCGCCGCCTGGCTACGATGCTTGCCATCGCTTCTGGCCGGGGTTGGTCAGACGGGCAAATATCCTCGGACGCGCCGAATTGCAGGGGTGTTTTGGGACATTTCGCCTGCTGGCGATAAGTCGCCAGATAGGCCAGCAAACCGGGCAGCGTATATGCTGAAACGTACTCTTTGTCGGCAAGCGGTCGAAATCCCAGGTTCAGATACCCAGGCAGTGAATTGTACGTGGCGGTCATATTCAAAAACAGCGGTGAGATTTCCGCAAAAGTTTCCATTGCCAATCGCCCCATCTGCACCGACAAGCCACATCGGCGATGTTCGGGATGGACGCACGTATCGCCGGGAACCAGTACGAGTATCGGGTACGGCAGGCTGGGAACAGTATAACGCACCGCAAAATACCCCCGGAAGCCGACAACCCTTTTGTGCAACGTCGCCACAATCCCCAACGGTTTTTCGGTATGGGGATTATCCAGGTATTTCCACTGAAAATACGCGCGATTGGTCTCTGCATCGCCACCCCATAAACCTTGAAGTACCTCGATCACCTGGGATGCCAGCTCAGGCGTGTAGACGCGGATGTCATATTCTCCCATAGTGTCCCATTCCCGGCTCAAGCTTAAGTAGCGTTCGAAATTCCTGCGGTGGCATAATCGCGCGTTCATGCAACTCCGCGAGGCGGTGAATCCGTTCGAGCAGGTCGCGGTTGCGCGCCAGCCGAGTCCGCCCCGAGTCATACCAGATCGTATCTTCCAAACCTACCCGGACGCCGCCTCCGGCGGCAACCGCCAAAGCATTCATCATCAACTGAGCCTCGCCGATACCGGCAAAACTCCAGTATGACTCCGGCGGTAAATCCCGCACCATGACCCCGGCGTGCAGCAAATCTGCCTGGGCACAGGCGATATTCCCCATCAGCAGGTTGAAATAGTGGGGCGGTACCAGTAAGCCTTTTTTCTCTAAATACCGGGCATAGTTAATCATCCCGGTGTCAAAGGCTTCCAGTTCGGCAAGCACTCCTTTCTGTTGCATTTCGCGGGCAAGCGCCTGGATCATGTCCGGCTCATTAAGACTCGCCATTCGGTTAAAATTAACCGAACTGAGTGTCAGGCTTCCCATGTCAGGTTTCAGCTTGCCCGTCAGTTGCAACGGCGCTACGCGTTGCTCGAACGCCTGATACGTCCGTCCGCTCAGTGAGACGCCTATGACGAGAGCGGGCGCAAACAGGCGGATACCCTCGATCAACCGACCATAAATCTCCGTTTGGTAGGCCGGTTCGCCGGTGCGTTCATCACGTGCGTGCAAATGGACGAGTGTGATCCCGATTTCCACCGCCTGATGGACGTCTTCAATGATTTCCGTAATACTGATCGGCACATGCGGGGTCAGCGCCTTGGTCGGGATCATACCGGTTGGTGCAAAATTAACGATCAGGTTCATACGCATCTTTCCAATACCCGTTAGCCTTCTTCATAAATCCTGTAGCTCGGCGCAACGGCTCTTTAACCAAACAAATCAGGTTTTCAAAAATAAAACCAGCAAATACAGAGAATTTACCTCTTAATTTTTCGAATAATAGCTGCTTTTGGCTATAGCGTAGACGCAATTATATCGTTTCCGGTTAACACCTTCAACAGTATAAACAAGAATTTATCACACACTATACTTGATTGTGCAGCAAAAATAGCTACTATAATAATTATATTGTTTACAAAAAACACGCAGACAGATAGATTTCTTTAGAGAAGCCGTATGGAGATATCCAGTTGAAAAGCAAAATACAAACCTTTTTAAACAGTCCGATTTTTTGTATCCTCGCGTTTCTTGTTTTATTCAGTTTTCAAATTATTAATTTGGACAGCGATCCTTCCCCCTTACACGGTATTGGAGTATATGGGGACGAAGGTTTTTGGGTACACAATGCAAGGACGAAAATTCTTTTTGATAATTACCTTTGTGACGAATTTAATCAATCGTATATTGTCGCTCCGTTGTTTACCTTTTTGGAGTGCGTGTCTTTTCGAACTATTGGCGTTTCTTATTTTTCTGCAAGGCTTGTCTCTATAGTGTCTTTTTGGCTTGTTTTAATAATGTTGTTTAGACTGCTCAAACAGCATTTTAATGGAATTCAGGCGTTACTTACCGTTGTCTCAATAGGTATTAGCCACGAACTATTAATGTACTCAAAATGGGCAACCCCTATTTTCGTAGAGATTCTTTTTTTAGTCGCCTTTATATTTTT
>CAYHFB010000222.1:0-6583 GCA_964355695.1 uncultured candidatus Brocadiaceae bacterium | reverse complement strand
TTTCATATTAGTCAAGATGGATAATTCAATGTGGAATAATTCTTTGTAAAAAAAAGGCTTTTTGGCTATAATCGAACAACCCTAGAAGATGTGTTGACATATTTTTTACCATTTTTGACAGAAAGTAAGAGATTTATTATGGGAATCCTTATCGTTGACGATTCACCGGACGTACACTTCCAACTCAAGGTTTTCCTGCATTCGAGCGGTTACCAGAAACTCACCTTTGCAAAATCGGCGTCCGAGGCGTATGCCTGCTTAGAGATCGACATCCCTGAACCCAACTATAGAAAGTTTGATCTTGTTTTAATGGATATTATGATGCCTGATATCGACGGGATTGCGGCGTGCCGTCGCATAAAGAAATGCAAAAGCCTGGAAGATATTCCTATCATTATGGTAACGGGCAAGACGGATAATGAGTTTCTCCAGATAGCCTTTTCCGAAGGCGCCGTGGATTACATCACGAAACCGATTGATAAGGTGGAACTGCTCGCGCGGGTGCGCTCCGTCCTGAGGCTTAAACATGAGATAGACCATCGTAAGGCGCGTGAGAGCGAATTGATTGAGGTGTCGCGGCAATTGGAGGCTGCAAACCAAATGCTCCTGCAACTCTCTTTTAGCGACGCGCTCACCGGTGTTGCCAACCGGCGGTCTTTTGATGAACTTATTGCGAAAGAATGGAGCCGTGTTGCAAGGCATTCCCGTCCGATAGCCCTGATAATGATAGACGTGGATTGTTTTAAAATCTATAACGATTCGTATGGACATCAGTGCGGGGATGAATGTCTGAAGCAGGTGGCTAAGGGCTTAAGGAACACCCTGAAAAGACCCGGTGATTTTATTGCCAGATATGGTGGAGAGGAGTTTGTAGTGGTGCTACCTGACACGGAATTAGAAGGGGCGTGCCAAATAGCGGAAAACATGCAACGAAGCATTGATTCACTTAAAATTCCATTTAAAGAGTCGCTCGTACGTGATCAGGTCACCGTGAGCATGGGAATTGCAATGATAGCTCCCGACCTTGATTCCAAGCTTGGTTCGTTGATTAATGCTGCGGATAAGGCCTTGTATCAGGCAAAAAAAGAGGGGCGCGACAGGGTTAAAATTTACCAGGACGCTGGCAAAGATGCTTGATGAGGGTTTTGTAACAGGCAGGTTGTTATAACGGGACGCAGGGTATACTGATGTTGTATTCCTACGCGGGACAGACTGTGCCAAATGAACTTTTTTATCCTAAAAGTGGGGAAGAACCCTTATATACTCCAAACGGGTTGAAATTTAACCTTTATTTGGCAAGGTTCTAGCTGAAACCCCTTATAGACGTGGAACTTCAATCTTTTGAAAAAGTTAAAATCTCAACCGTCTGGAGTATATATGACTCTGTTGATAAAGTCCCTGGAAAACAAAACAGCATACAATATACAACCGTTCACAACACATGCTATGCTGTATATGGTATAGCGTGTTGTGGAAAATGCAGTTAATCAACAGAGTCATATATTGCCCATTTCCTTCTCGTTTTTGTGGCTTTTTGAGCCATTTTAACCCTAAAAGTGGGGAAGAAACATCTCGAAATGAGTAAAATCGCTCATTTGGCACAGTCTGTGGAGCGTAGGAACGAGTTGATGTTGGGACACGGAGCCCGTATCCCCTCGTGTGAATACAAAAGCCGCTGAAGTCCTAATTTAACGTACAGGAAATTCAAAGTTAGCCCTGAAATGCCGCTAGGTCATAGCGGAGGGGGGATCCCCCTGAAAGTATGGGAGAATAATACAAGCCCCGAAGGGGAGAAAGAAAAGGAGAAATGTGTTATGCGCCCTGCAAAAGATAAGCGTTGTAGCGATTTTCCACAACTGTATAATAGAATAACGTGGCGTACCCAACGGTTCATCATTCCATACTTACTCTTTATCCCTTTATTTTCCCTGCTTTTTTTTGCTGCAAACAGGCCTTGCGCTGCAAACGGCGTTGTTTTGGATAGTATCGGTGTAACGTCGTCAGGTAGGGGGGGCACAAACATTGCTCATTCTGACAACGGGGTGCTGATTCACGATAATCCTGCTGCCCTTATTAATATGCCGGCGGGAAAACTACTCGAATTCGATGGAGAATTAATCTACCCCGACATCCGCTACGAAGACGACCATGGCGCCGACAACTCGAAGCATGAGGCTTTTATACTCCCCTCATTTTCTTTTGTTTATAAAAAGGCGGCAGATAGCAGATTTGCTTTTGGCGCAGGTGTATTTGCCCCTGCCGGTTTTGGCACGGAATACCGGCTGGAACACTTTATGACCCGCAACACGATTGCAGGTGATTTTCCCGTAAGTTTCGGCAACCACATCTACCGTTCGGAGGCTTCATTGATAAAGTTGCTGGCCTCAACGTCTTTTAAGGTTAATGAGAAGCTCTCTCTTGGTTTTTCTGCAGGGCCTTCAGTCCAAAAGGTTGATCTTGAAATGCCTTATACGTTTCAGACCGGCGCGTTGGCGGGGGTGAGCGCACTGGGTGACATGGATACCCGCTCTAGTTTTGGATTTGCCTACACTGCGGGCGTTCAGTACAAAATCACAGAAAATACCACCGTAGGATTGGCATACATCAGCGAGTCCCGTTCTACCTTAAAAGGTGACGCCACGATATCCCTGCCTGACACTGCGCCCGAAAGCGCGTTATTTACTAATAAACGGGCAAAGTACGATCTGGAAAGTGATTTTGAGTGGCCACGTTCCATCGGCATTGGAATAACGCACAAGCTTGGCGCATCTCACCGCTTTTCATCCGACGTAATGTGGTTCGATTGGGCATCGGCATTTGATAGTTTGGACACCAAGATGACCGATGGAGACAATGCTGAATTTAACGCGGCTTTAGGTAACGAACTAAAGGATTCATATCCTATCGATTGGAGCAGTGCGTTCTCTTTTCGCTTTGGATATGAATACTTTCTAATGGGGAGTAGTGATAATATTATCAGATGCGGTTACTTGTATAATGAAAACCCCGTTTCACCAGGTGCGCAAGTACCTATGATTCCCGGCAACGTGCGGCACAATGTTTCCGTGGGTTATAGCCACACCTGGAACAAGTGGGAATTCGGCGTGGCTTCCCAATATATGTTTTCAGAGAAAGATACGGTTGCGGAGAGTGACATTCTTGGGGGCGATTTTAATAATAGTTCGCTGGATACGAAGGCGTATTTGTTGTTTCTTGGCGTGAAATATAAATTCTAACGAGGCGGAGGGCAACGCCCCTAATCGTTACCCACAAAAAGTAGTGTAACAAAGAGAATATCGAATTACTATCTTATGACTGAGCAAAGACCACATGTTATCATCATTGGCGGACCTAACGGGGCGGGAAAATCAACAACTGCCCCAGCCTTACTCAAAGGGATGCTTGGCGTAACTGAATTCGTAAATGCCGATACGCTTGCGCTGGGACTTTCAGCTTTTCAACCTGAAAGTGTCGCGTTTCATGCAGGCCGTATTATGCTGGAAAGAATACATCTCCTTGCAAAAGGAAGGGTGGATTTTGCATTTGAAACAACCCTTGCGAGTCGAACTTTTGCCACGTGGATAGATGAACTTAAAAAGACAGGGTATCTCTTCCATCTTGTTTTTCTCTGGCTACCTAACCCTGAATTTGCCTTAGCGCGTGTTGCTGAGAGGGTGCGAATGGGTGGGCATAACGTACCCGATGAAATTGTGAGAAGGCGATATAATAAAGGCATTAGGAACTTTTTCAGGCTTTACAAGCCATTGGCAGATACATGGTTTTTCTATGATAACTCGTTTTGCAGGAACTCTAACGCCGATGGCTTCGGGTGGAATGGGGATTCGTACTTCGATTGCAAATAAAAATAAATTGACTTGGGAACAAATACTGGAGGAATATGATGGCGGATAAGATAGTAAAAGACAGAATCTCTGAAATATTTGAGGATAAAGAAAAAATAACAAAGGCGTTGTCTAAAGCTATTAACGATGCATTACTTCAGCATAAAAAAGCAGGCAATCCCGTTGTGTCATGGGAAAACGGCAAGATCGTCATGATTCAGCCTGAGGATATCCATGTCGAGGATATAGATAGTTGATATTTTTCTTTATGAATCAGGAAAGGTTGTGGGGTCTTCTTTCTTGAATATAGCGAATTTCGTAGTTTGGGGCGTTGGAGGGTAAAAAATGGACAGAGGAACAGTTTATGACGTAATCATCATTGGCGGCGGTCCGGCAGGTCTTAGTATTGGCTCAGAGCTTTCGAAGAACTATAAAATTCTCGTTGTTGACAAAAACACCGCAGGCGCTACATCAAGAAGCTGGTTCGTGCCTCCCGACGTGTTGGATGAGGGCGTCAAGCCCTTTACCTACGGCGGTGTTACCCGCTTTCTGGCCAGTACCTTCTCTGGCGCGAAACTGGCCTTTCAGGCAAAGCTGTTTGACCGGTATCCTTACGTTAACGAGAAAACCATCTTGCCTTATTGGCTTGACATAATAAAAAATAACCGGTCACAAATCATTGACAATTGTGCCTATCTCGATCATACGGTAAAAGATGGTATTGTTTCCGTGCAAACAACGAAGGGGTGTTTTACGTCCCGTCTGCTTCTTGACGCATCCGGCTACAATTCCATCATTTTGGACAAATACAAGATCAAACGCAACAATTTCTATTGGTGGTCGGTCTACGGTGCCGTTGGAGAACATCCTGGCGGGCTTCAAGGTATGCAAGTCGGTGATTATATGATGTGGCAGACCTTCAAGGATTCCAATGAGCGACTGGATACCTCCCTCGCGCAAGGAAGACCTGTTTTTGAATATGAGATATATGATGACAAGACGTCCTTATCGCTTATCCTTTATTTACGGAAGGTGCAGATTTCCTATAACGATATGGAAAAAGAATACCTGCATGTAATTAGGGATGAGGACAGCACAAAGCCATTCCATGACCTGAAAATAAAGGAGATAAAGTATGGATGGTATCCCTCCGGCAACCTGTCGCAGCAAATTGCGGAAGACCACGTGGTTTTTGTGGGTGACTCCGGTTGTTGGACAACGCCGTGCGGCTGGGGCATGGGATTCATTCTTGACAACTATCAATTCTTTTCAAGCCAACTAAGCAAGGTTTTGGCGGCAAACACCCTTGATAAGGCGAGTCTGCTTTCCATTCCCCATTATAAAGTCCACCAGAAATATGAAGTGCTTATGAACACGCTGTCCACCCACTTTCTGTCAAACGCAACCGCGCCGCAATTGGATAAATTCATCAATTTGTTCAATATGGTTGACCCCCTATTGTGTGAAAAGATGTTTACCTTAAAAATGTCGGAAAAGGAACTCAGGGAAATGCTCAAGGTTGTCTTGAAAACCTTTGATTTAAAGGAACTTATCCAGATTATACCCAAGCAAGATTATTTGATGGTGCTTGAGGAGGCGAAGTACGTTGTTGAGGATACCGTCATCAATAAAATCCACGATATGATCCATTTCATTTCAAAGCACGAAGACAAACCGAAATTGAATGACGGATTTGAATTTCAGTAATGTTGAAAGTCTTATTACACGAAACAATTTGTTTTATACAAACGTTAAGTTAAAAGAATCACAGGAACCACAGAATTCCTGGCGCGGCCTCTGGCCGCAACCAAATTCGAAATTCGAATATCGAAATACGAAACAATTTCAAATGACAAAAAACTCAATGCTCAAAACTTCACGTAAGCCTAGACTAGTCAATATCTTACGGTTGTGCATTATGAAAAACGAGCATAAAAAACAAGAAGTTGATGGATTGTAGTACAGATAAAAATGAAAGATAACCGTATTTACAATGATAGCCCCGAAGGGGGCGCAATACCATAGCCCAGGGCAACGCCCTGGGGAACCGGACAAAACCAACAAGCCCTGAAGGGGCGCAATAATCCCTATGCCACAATCTTTGTCAAGAATCTTAGTGCATATTATCTTCAGTACTAAAAATAGAAAACCCTTGCTTCAGGGGCAGATCCGCTCGGAACTTTATTCTTACCTGGCAAGTGTATTGCAAGAATGTGAATCGCCTGCATTGAAAATCGGTGGTACTGCTGACCATGTGCATATTTTATGCTCGCTATCAAAGAACTACGCCCTTGCAAAAGTTGTAGAAGAATTCAAGAAAAGTTCCTCCAAATGGTTGAAGACAAAAGGGGAGGCGTTCCAGTCGTTTTACTGGCAAAATGGTTACGGCGGTTTTTCTGTAAGCCAGTCGGACACAGATGTTGTAATTCGGTATATTGAAAAACAGGAGGAACATCATCGCAGGATGACTTTCCAGGAAGAATACCGAAAGTTTCTGGAAAAATACCGGATTCCTTACGATGAACGCTATGTGTGGGATTGATCGTTGTTTTGCACCCAATGTCGCCCTTTCAGGGCTTGTTTTATTACCAATATCTCAACCCAGGGCGTTGCCCTTATGTTTATACACAAGTCTCAAAAAATCTATGAAACGGTGGGATAGTAATCAGAACTCCAACAAAAAAACATCTCAGAAGGATTGAAGAGGCGTAGCGCGGAAAAAGAATTAAGAACCATTCCGG
>CAYHFB010000221.1:0-6604 GCA_964355695.1 uncultured candidatus Brocadiaceae bacterium | reverse complement strand
TTTGAAGCAATCCTGCGCCTGAGCATGACAAAAGGGATCGGGGCCAGGACGTATAAGACGCTTGTTGAAACGTTTGGCTCTGCGGAAGCTGTTTTCAACGCCACAAGAAGGGACGTGGAGGCAATCCATGGGATTGGGGAGAAGCTGTCCCTTGCCATTACCGAGGAAGCGAGGAAGGTTGACATTGCATCCGAAATTGCGTTTGCCCAGGAAAAAAACGTTCAGATCATACCTTACACCAGCGAGCAGTATCCGAAATATCTTAAGAACATTTACGACCCGCCGCTGGTGCTTTACGTAAAAGGCAGTCTTCTTGAAACCGACGCTATTGCCATTGCCATTGTAGGCGCCAGGAGATGCACCTATTACGGCCTTTCCCAGGCGGAACGCTTTAGCCGTTTGCTTGCGCAGAAGGGGTTTTGTATCGTGAGCGGTATGGCGCGGGGGATCGACACGGCCGCGCATCGCGGCGCTATCCTTGCGCAGGGACGCACCATTGCCGTGTTAGGTTGCGGGCTTGGCACCGTTTATCCCCAGGAAAATGCCGAGTTGGCTGAAAAGATTGCAGCCCATGGCGCTATCGTCTCCGAATTTTCCATGAAGACGCCGCCCGATTACCGCAACTTTCCGCCAAGAAACAGGATCATCAGCGGTTTGTCGCTGGGCGTGCTGGTGGTGGAGTCGGCATTGAACAGCGGCTCCCTGATTACCGCACAGTGGGCGCTTGAACAGGGAAAAGATGTTTTTGCCATTCCCGGCAATATAGACAGCGTATACAGCCGCGGCTCACATAAGTTAATCAAAGAAGGCGCGAAGTTGGTTGAGGACGTTAGCGACATTATTCAGGAACTCGGTACCATAGGGGAAGCCCTGGATGGGTGCGACGAGCCTGAACCAAAAGACACCAGAAGCCTTACCCTCAACTCCCATGAAAAGAAGATATACACGCTCCTTTCGAGCAGTCCTCTGGACATTGACGAAATCATCCAAACCACCGGACTGCCGACCTCTGTCGTATCAAGCACCCTGATGATCTTAGAGATTAAAAAGATCGTAAAGCAGTTGTCGGGTAAGAGGTTTGTGAAGGCATAATGTTGCCCTCCATAGGGGCGGGGTCTCCCCGCCCCTTTCGGCGTCCGCATTATCATTCCCATCCCCACAATCACCAATAAATACTATTCCATGAAGATGATTCGGCATCACAACAAACACATTCAATCGAACGTTTTGGAAATGTTTCGGTATTTCAAACCAAAATCCGTGAACAATTTTCCCCCTCGGCGACAATTCAACCGTTTCATTCCCTACGGTTCCCAAAAAACATCTACGGTCTTGCGTACAAACAGTCACAAAATTTAAGGGTGGAAAGAGGAACGTGTGGAAATGGGGAAAGAAATAACGGTTGTTTTTACAACATTATCTTCGCCTCTTCGCCTTCCACCGCAAACTATTACGTTTTTTGTTGCTCTGTATCATAACCTGTGATAAAATTCAGACTTGTATTATCGCCGTAACTGTGGAAAACATCCATTCTTCTATCATTCAAAAAAGGAGCTTTATCGTGGGAGTTATTTTAGGCAAGCTCATTGACCTTTATCAAATTGCTTTGATTGTGCGGATCGTGCTTTCGTGGGTACCTCACAACCCTTATAACCAGGCAATCCGTTTCCTCTATAAAATTACCGATCCGATACTGAATCCCATAAGAAAGTATATCCCACCATTCAGGGGTATTGATTTTTCGCCGGTGGTTGTATTTTTTGGACTCAGTCTTCTCAAAAAAATCGTGGTTGGCATATTGTAAAAATGGTTCTCACTAGGTAACGCGCTCATTTGCTATGGTAAATAAACCCAAGAAAATTATTATTCTGGATGTCGATGGTGTTATCTTTAAAGGACAATTCCTTCTTCACACGGCACGATACCTGGGGAAATTGATACACGTCAGAACCGCCCTCCTCTGCGTTCTCTTCAATATGGGCAAATTGTCCATAGAAGAGATGCTTTCTGCGGCATACGCCCGCTTTAAAGGCGTTACCCTTGAACAGGCCGAAAATATTTACCGGGATATTCCGCTGATAAAGCATGCGAAAGAAACGATTGAGATATTGCGGAACCATGGTTATTACGTTGTTTTGATCAGTAGCGGCGTGCCTGACCTGTTTGTAAATGACCTGGCTGCAAGATTGTCTGCAAATGAAGGCCATGGCGTTCAGATTGGCGTCCACAACCAGTGTTTGACGGGCGAAGTATTCGGTCCACTCACAAAATCACTGGGGAAGAGCCGCCTCGTTGAAGAATTACTGCAAAAAAACAACCTCACCTGGCAGGAAACGATCGTCCTGGTGGATGATTGCAACAATATTGATATCATGCAAAAAGCGGGGATTTCTATTGGCGTCAACGCCCATTACGCAATTCGCCGTCAGGCACACTACTTAATCGACAGCGGGAATCTGGCGGAAGTAATCGACATACTGGACATAGCCGATGCGGATACCTCTAAAACATTGTTTGCCGGTATGCGCAAGCAAATGACCGGCTCCTGGTTACATG
Source organism: uncultured candidatus Brocadiaceae bacterium (assembly GCA_964355695.1). GTDB lineage: Bacteria > Planctomycetota > Brocadiia > Brocadiales > Brocadiaceae > JACVXV01. The sequence continues at coordinate 4,048 of CAYHFB010000221.1, read as the reverse complement.
AGATACGGAGAAAGGGTATACACGCCCTCGTTGCCTGCATGCCTTTGTTCCCCACCAGCTTTTTTCCCGTCATGTTCACCTTGATCGCTTTATTAGCGGCGGCATATACGGTTTCCGAGTGTTTCAGAATTAACGGGTATTCTTTCCCTTTACTGGGTGGAATAACAAGATCGAGTATCCGCAAAACAGAAGAGCGGGGCTTTGCATTTGGGCCGATAACACTCATCTTGGGCGCAAGCCTGTCCCTGCTGCTTTTTTCGCCGGTTGTTGCAAGTACGGCTATCTGGATTGTCGCCTTTGCCGACGCCATTGCGACCATCGTTGGCAGAAGTATGGGCAATCACAGAATTCCTTACAACGTTAAGAAAAGCATGGAAGGTTCTCTTGCTGCATGGATCGCGGCGTTTCTGTGCGGGTGTGTATATTTGCCTCTTTTTCCAGCTCTCCTTGCAGGATTGTTTGCCAGCCTCATAGAGTCACTGCCGTTAAAGTCTCTCGATAACGTATTCGTACCTGTCGGCGCGGGGCTTTTGTTGTTGTGTATGGGGTATTAAACAGCATGGTGTGAATTTATGGATTGCCGGTGAATGTTGAATATCGAATAAGGAATTTTGAATTATGAGGTTTCTTTACTCACTTCAACATTCGATATTCCTTGTTCGATATTCAATATTTGATTTGTTGGGCTTTGCTTTACTCAATCCAACGGACACCACTGGTTTCTGATTTTTTTTGTTGCATTGCACCCAGGGACGCGGGCGCCGTGTCCCTACAGCAGTTATGAAATTCTATACGTAAAGAGCCGATGAAAAAAACCCATAGCCTTTTGAATAAAAAACCGGAACTTGTTGCGCCGGGCGGTGATATTGAAAAAATAATAGCAGCGATTGAGTACGGCGCTGACGCCGTTTACGCCGGCGGAGAGGGTTTTAACCTCCGGATGGGCGCAAGCAATCTGACCTTGCAGGACATCAAAGAAGCCACCGCGTGGGTTCACCAGCGGGGTAAGAAGATTTATATTACGTTAAACATCTATGCTCGTAATTATCACATTCGTGGACTCCGTCCCTATCTGGAAAAACTTGCCGAGATTCCCGTTGATGCCGTGATTGTTTCCGATCCGGGTGTTTTTCTTGTGGTAAGGGAGATTGCGCCGCATATCCCTATACACCTGAGCACCCAGGCAAATACGACCAATACCCAATCCGTCGAGTTCTGGCTCAGGCAAGGGGTGAAGCGGACGGTGCTTGCAAGGGAACTAACGCTCGGCGAGATTAAGGAAATTACCGACGGCCTTACCGGAGAAACCGAGGCCTTTGTGCATGGCGCGATGTGTATGTCCTATTCGGGACGCTGCCTCCTGAGTGGTTTTATGTCGAACCGGCACGCAAACCTTGGAGATTGCTCACACTCGTGCCGATGGCATTACACCCTTAAGGAGGAGAATCGCCCTGACGAGTCGTACCCTATCATTGAAGATGAAACCGGCACCTTTATCCTGAGTTCCAAAGACCTTTGCATGATCGAACACATCCCGGAATTGGTCAATTCGGGCATCACGGCATGGAAGATTGAGGGGCGGATGAAGAGTTTGTACTACGTGGCAGCGGTAACGAGGGTGTATCGGGAGGCAATAGACCGGTATTTTGCCGATCCGGATGGATACGTGTTTGACCCGCGATGGTTATCAGAACTTGAAAAAGTGAGCCACAGGGAATATGGTACGGGCTTCTTTTTTGGAAACCAGGGATACCGCAGCCAGACAACGCACCCCGGTAGTTCCTATATCAAAGAATATGATTATGTGGGAGTGGTTAATAAGGTGCTTCCTGACAATCAGGTTGAGGTATTGATAAAAAACAAAATTTCTTGCAATACCCCTGTGGAAATCATGGGAAGACGCCTAAGCGAAGATTTTGGACAAACCTTATGTGATCTGCGGAATGAACACAATGAGCCGGTTGAAAGCGCGGATGCAGGCCAAAAGGTTCTTATAAAAATATTGCGTCCCGTCCAGAAATACTTTATGCTTAGGAAGTGCGGATGAAAAAGAAAATGAAAAGCGTGGCAAAGAACACCCTGGGTTTTAGTTTAATAATTATTGGTTGTATAATGATTGTTACCCCTGGGCCGGGGCTGTTTACCATTCTGGCCGGGCTGTATATATCGAGTTTTCCAGGCAAACCCCGCCTTGTTAACCGACTGAAAAGGACACGATTTTATAGCAAGTATCTTGTTCACGTTGAATCGAAATTAAAATCAAAGTTTAAAAAGAAAGAAAACCAAAGAGAATGAATACAAAAACCATTGTTTCTATTCTTATAGCCGCATCGGTTTCTGCCGTGGCGGGGTGTGGTTCTGATCGCTGGAGTTTAAAGGAGTTGTCCCCTTTTAAAAAAGAAGAAGCGCAACTTGAGCCGAGATCGGGCAAAAGGTCTTCAGACACTGTAAAGGCGGAAAGTATCTTCGTTTGCGCGGGCGACATCGACGTTGCCTATAAAAAAATGGGTGAGGTAAGCATTGCGGAGTATGGCTTTTCCGGCGCCGACGTTCTGGCCGCCAAGATAAGAGTGCAGGCGCGCGATGGAGGGGCAGATGCGGTAATTAACGTACAATATGATACCGGGGCATCAAAAACCTGGAACGGATATGGCGAGCTGGGTGGTACTGATTGCGGCATAAAACATACTACGTGGTGCAAAGGTATGGCAATTGAATTTCTGGAGGCGCACAATGCCCTGGGACTTATCGTGTGCAACGTTACGCGGGAAAGCCGGGACTGGTTTTCACTGAAGAAATCGCAAAACGGCGTATTCGTTGTGAGTGTTTTACCTGGAAGCGCCGCGGATACCGCCGGTATAAAAGTGGAGGACCTTATTACCGAATGGAATACGGAAAAAATTGAAAATAAGGTCTATTTTAGACGAAAGGCGGAAACGGATACAATCAAAGAGGTAAAACTTGCCCTGGTACGCGCAAAAGACATTAAAACGGTAACCGTCCATATACCAAACGCTGAGGTTGCCCAGGTTGAAGCCCCGGCAAAAAAGTCGCCACCACCACCGATGACAGCGAAGCCGGTGTCACAGCCACCACAGCCAAAACCAACAGCATACGAAAAACCGGTAACACCCCAGGCGGAAACTTCCACCCCTTCCCAGGCAAGCCCAAAAACCGCCGAGGTATACAATGAAATTGGTGACCTTTATCTGCGGAAAGGGATGTACGACGAGGCCCTGGCAGAATACAAAAACGCCATCTCGGTAGACACTGATTGCGCTATATCCCATTTCAACCTTAGCATTGTGTACGAAAAAAAAGGTATGCAGGCAGAGGCTAACGAAGAATACGCAACGTACAAAAGACTGAAACAAAAAAAGCAATGAAATACATCCTGCTTGCCTTAATCTTCGGACTTCTTCCGCTAAAACCACTCTCCGCGGTGGAATTGCTAAAAAATGGAGATTTTGAGACGGGTAATAGTATGGGCTGGACGTATTGGGAAACCTATCCCTGGGATGGCGACGGCTTTCCGGTTGAACAGCCTGCCCATCTGGCTATTGTAATTCCTGGGGATATTGGAGTATTCTCGCCACCGATTATAAGCGGTTCGTTCTCGCTGGCACAGGAAGTTGTTTCTCACGGAACAGCCAGGGGCGGCCTGTATCAGGAAGTAAAGGTAATGAAGAACACCCCCTATATTCTCACGGGATATACCGCATTTTACGGGGACGATACGGGCGACCTGACTATCATTGGCATACTGGATGGCGCATGGAATCCTGCACAAGCGCTTGTAGACACAAACAAGAACTGCCTGAGCGGCAACGCCTTTTCGCCGTGGATAGACGTTGCTATTACAATCATGCCCACAAAGGACATCGTTACCGTTTTCACCGAGACACGACAGGATTGCCCGCACGGCTACGTCGCCGGCTGGTACGACAACCTCAGCCTAAAACCCCTTTCCGAATCCACACGGCACCCTCAATCACGGGGAAAACATGGGTCGATAGACCGTGAAAAGCAAACGATAGAAAAGAACTGA
>CAYHFB010000220.1:0-6630 GCA_964355695.1 uncultured candidatus Brocadiaceae bacterium | reverse complement strand
AAGGCAATGGCGCATAGCATTTGACGGGGCTTATTATCACATCTTGTCACGAAGAAATGAGCGAAGGAATATTTTTCATGGTAATCAGGCTGGTGTAATAATTAAGAAATTGGTAATTTGCCTGGCCTTGGTTATTCTTCCATAAGTCGGCGAGTGACTATTATGAAATCAACGATATCTAAAGAAGATGAAACTCATAAACGATTCGAAAAAATTAAATCACTAATCAAGGTGTGACCCCTTTGTGCGGGTTATGGAGTATATCGACGGTGTCGATGCATGCAGTAACACGGTTACTGCACTCCAAAAAAAGCGTCAAAACAGGAAATGCTACCAATCGACGGAGGCCACGATTGCATTTGATCGTGAAAAATACCGGGAACAAATAAAGCTGCAACTGAAGGATGTGTCACGCGATAAATGCGTGGCATGTGCGGTGTGGGCGGCATTGCGGGTGATGCCGTTGTTGTCGAGTCGAAAAAAACAAGGGAAGGAAATAGAAAAAAATCTTCCCGCATTTTGGTTTTGGAAAAAGAAAGAACGTTGTCGGCACTTGCTGGCGGTGTTAAATGCAACGAGTGCGGCTATTTGCTATGCTGTAAATCAAGTCCACCCCGCTGGCAGCGCCAGCGCCACCGCCGCCTTCGCCGCCGATTCTACTTCTACTGCAGATGCTATTAAACAGGCAATTGCAATAGATTTATCGGCAATGTCCGAGATGCAAGCGGTAGAGTTGTTGAATAGTCCGCTGTGGCCTAACAAGCTGACAAAGGAGGTAAATGAAACAAAACAGGGGATGGTAGCGTTCGCGAAATCTAGAAAAAGCACTTCCTCTGATACGGCTGCGTCTACCTTCTCTACCCACTGGCAACACCTGCTGGCGCAGTTTAAAGCTGACGTCCTGAGCCTTAATGCCGGTTTTGAGGTTTGGCTGGACTGGTACGACGACCGCATTCAAGGCAAGCCCATCGACGGCGCTTTGCTTGAGCGCTGGAACAGCGTTCCTGGCGAGGTTGCAGGCCAGGGCGCTGCTGCCGTTAACGCCTATTTGGCTACCCTTGCTAAAGAAAAAAGTCTGGCGCCCCTAAACAGGGTGCGGGCCATTTTTATCGGCTATGGTGAGTCCGGTAAAACCTCGCAGTTTACGGTGTTAAAGAAGCTGCGCGCGCTTTCAGCGTCCAATGCCTTTATCAAGTTTGACGATTTTAACGCCCTCTGTGAAGAACAACGCATCGGTAATGAAGGCCCCCAAAACCGCGAATGGTTGCTGGATATCCTCGATAAGTTAGGGGTGGTGATCCATTTCCCGAATTTGCCTTGTCTGGATGAATACGTGTTAAACCCGCGTTGGCTGACTTATGGCGTTTATACGCTGATTTATTGCAAAAAGGCGCGTTTAACCGAAAAAGAGGTTGTTGACTTGTTAAGCCGTGAGCGGGTTACCGACGAGTTCGGCCAGGTATTAAAATACCCACCTCAACGTTGCCGCTTTATCATGGACGCCATGTGCGAATTTAAGCTCTGTTACTACTTGCCGCATGATAACAAAAGAACCCTGATAATTCCGGCCTTGCTGCCTTCCGACCAGCCCAAATACGAGTTCGATACCTCCGGCAGCCTGGCATTTGAGTTTGTCTTCCGCGGCTTTTTACCGCGCCACGTGCTGCCCGAGATGATTGTGTGCAGGCATGAGGAGATTGTGAAGGAAACCGTCTGGCAGCACGGCGTACTGCTAAGACACCGGGAATTGCAAGCCACCGCCCTGGTGCGTGCCGATTATCATGAGCGGACGTTGTCTATCCGGGTGCGGGGCCGCGACGCCAAAGACTATCTGCATCTGCTGCGCGACGAGGCTCTGGACATTTTGGCGCGATTACAGATTGATTATGAGGAGAAGATTGAATTGCCGTTGGACACGGCGATAGATTTAGACGCCTCTATCCCCCCGCTGCAATCCCCGGAAAAGGCCGATTACCAGCAATTGCTGAATAGTATGAAACGCGGCATGTTCCGGTTTCCGGGCAATAAGCATGTCTATGACCTGCAAAAAGTGCTGGGGCTGATCTTGCCGGATGAGAAATTTAACCTCTACGTGGGAGGCAACATGCAACAAACTAATTTGTTCGGAAACACTCTTAACAACAGCCCGGTAGTTGCCGCTGAAAATATTACCGATAGTTTTAACCGGTTGGCAAGCGCCAGGCTTGACGACGGCATCAAGTCGGCATTAACGGAGCTGCTCAATGAAATCAAGTCCCTAAACAGCAAGGTACCCGCCGCACAAACCCAACATCTTGAGGATTTATCAAACGACGCAAAAGCCCTGGTAGCAGAAAGCGCCCGGCCTGAACCCAGGGCCGCACGCTATAAGATAAGCTTGGAAGGCATAAAAGAAGCCGCCCAAACCCTGGGCAAGATTGCCGAACCTATTTTGTCGATAGTGCAAAAGATAGGCGGTTTGTTGGGTTAGGTGTTTGGTGTATGCTCATTTACCGTTGAAGGCTGTAGCGCAGGCGTCCTGTTTGCATTTAAAAAACAGCAGGCGGGACGCCTGCGCTACTAACGACAAATTAGGCCTTCGACGATTTATTTGTGTTCACACGTGAGGACACGGGCGCCGTGTCCCTACAACGGCTTGGTATTCTCTATGAGATGCCGCTGGAAATGTAAAAGTTTATTTTGTCAAACATCTGCTACCGAACTCCTGCCATTTGATGCTTATCCTTCAACAGCGGCCATTGTAACGCCTCACGCAGTTTGATATAGCCTTCCGCGCAACTTCTTGAGAGGTTCCGTACCCTTCCGATATAGCCCGTACGCTGGGTAACGCCTATGGCGCCGCGCGCATCCAGCATGTTGAACGCATGCGAGCACTTCAGGACGAAATCATACGCCGGCAGCACGAGGTCTTCCTTTAACGCCCGCCGGCATTCCTTTTCGTACATGTCAAAGAGTTGGAAGAGCATGGCCGTATCGGCAATTTTGAAGTTGTACGTGGAGAATTGAATCTCGTCTTGCTTGTGGACGTCGCCGTATGTGCAGCCTTTCACCCATTCGAGGTCATAAACAGACTCCTTCTTCTGGATGAACATAGCGATGCGTTCAAGGCCATAAGTCAGTTCTAACGTAATGGGTTCCAGTTCAATCCCGCCGACCTGTTGAAAGTAGGTAAACTGTGTAACCTCCATTCCATCCAGCCAAACCTCCCAGCCCAGCCCCGTCGCGCCAAGGGTGGGAGACTCCCAGTCGTCTTCAACAAACCGGACGTCGTGTTTTACGAGGTCGATGCCCAGCATGCGCAAACTGTTCAGGTAGATGTCCTGCGCGTCGTCGGGCGCGGGTTTTATGATTGCCTGAAACTGGTAGTAATGTTGCAGGCGGTTGGGGTTTTCGCCGTACCTGCCGTCCGTCGGCCTGCGAGAAGGCTCTACGTAGGCACACTTCCAGGGTTCCGGGCCGAGTGACCGGAGAAACGTTGCAGGGTTAAAGGTGCCGGCGCCCTTTTCCATATCGTAAGGCTGCCAGAGTACACAACCATAGTCTGCCCAATAGTTTTGCAATTTTAATATAATTTCTTGAAACGTCATACGACTCCTAACCCGATTAAATCGGAAAGAACTTACAACAAAGTACATCTGGAAAATTACTTTACGGTGGTTTTTGCCGGTTTTTTTGTGATCATACGCGGAGACACGGATAGCGTGTCCCTGCGTCACGCTCCGGCGTGGGAATGCAACGCTGTGGCGTTACCGGTAACTTGACCTTACGGCTGGTACACCATCGCTCCTATTGTAACAATTCACCCCTCGTTCAGAAAAGAATAAATTTTCCGTATGGACAGGGGGGGGCTTGTCTCTTGTTCTTGCTATCGAACCATTGCAGGAATTATTGGCTGCATTTCTAGCCGTTGCATTTTACGCCGGCGGGACAGATGGAAATAGCCCACCGATTTATCGGCAGGATTGGGTGCATCCCCCATTTATGATCGTACCGTGTGTTTATGGTTGGAGTTAAGACCACTCCACAGGAAAGGAACAACCGGAACCTACCGGCAGATACCCCATTTATAAATGCCGTATCGTCACCGCGCCGTCACCATCAATGGTGCCTGAAACATCAATAGATACAGGCAGGAACCGTTTTATAATCTCTGCATTGGTTAACAGGTGTTGGGTGATTTTCGGGGTGATGAAGTGAGAGGTTCCTTTTGTTAGCGCAAGGGGGATGATGATTTGGTCGGCGAGGTGTTCGTCGATAACGCCCTTTGTCCCCAGAAAGGTCAGAAACTCATTACACGCCTCGTCCGCGACGGCCTCTGCGCGCTTGCCTATTGTGCCCAGGCTGAAATAACAACACCGGCTTTGTTCGAACGTGCCGACGATAAGGAGTATGGTTCCCTTTCCAGGTGCGGGTCTTTCTTCCAAAACGGCTTCGGGTTGGATGTTTTTCTCCAGAAGCCTTTTTTTGGCCTGCAATTGTTGCCGCTGTGCGATTGCGATGTCAAGGTTGCTTACCGCCGATGTAACCGTTGTTGCAATAAGCCTTCCCCTGTCTTTTATTTGCAAAGAGGTTTGGGGGCTGGATGGATATATTTCAACAAAAACCTCACCGCCTCCGCGGGGATAGAAGCCCGACCTGACGGTTTCTATGTTCGCATCAAAACCAATTTGTTTAAGAAAATACAACCATTGGCAGGCAAGGTAGTCGGTACAGGGGCTATGGGTAACGTGTGTGCCGCCGGTAATAGTGACGGTGGATTTTTCTCCCGCCAGGCTGAGCGGATAGAAGATGGTCTGCAAAACGAGGGAAACGGAGCCAGCCGTTCCAATATCGAAGCGGTAGTTGCCGTGTTCCACCTTGCCGGGAAAGAAGGTAATATCGGTGGAGCGGAGGTTGTTGCCGCTGACCCTGGCATTGCATATCCGCGCCATGGCGTTGACGGCCTGGAGGTGCTGGTGGCTGAGTCCGGGCGTTTTTCTGTTGGCCCTGATGTTGTAAATTTCAAAGGGCTTTTGCGTAATAGCCGATAGGGAAAGGGCTGTGCGCAGGATTTGCCCGCCGCCCTCGCCTAAAGAGCCGTCTATTTTGATTATATTTTCATGCATACTCAAAAGAAAAGGGTAGAACACGGTTATGTCCTACCCTTTCCCAAATTACCTTGTTATTCAACAGGCTGAATGCCGGTTTTGGCTTACTTGCAGAATTCCCGAACCTTTTTGATCAGCGGGTCAATGCTTGCGGCATCAACGTCGAGGTCTGACAGTTTTATATAGTTTGGATTCTTTGTGCCTTCGGTCATTGATTTCTTCATGTCCGCGTCCGTTCTTGACTTTTGATACTCAGCGCTGGAAAAATCAGGCACTCCAAACCCCTTACCAGCCTCACTACCCTTTCCATCAGGGCCGTGGCATAATTCACAGGTATCTTTGTATATCTTGTTGATATCTCCTGCATGTACAGGGGCAACGGTAAGAAACAAACCGAAAATTGCTGCAACAGGCGCTACACCGTAAGAAATGATTTTCTTCAAATGAACTTCCCTCCGAATAAAAAAGATGAACTGTTACAATTAGAACACACTGATCAATGGAATATAATTATTTAGAAAAACACCTCTAAGGTTTTTTTGATAACTGTTTCTCCTCCTTTCCCATCCATAATAGCCGGTTAAAGGTTGGATTATGCCGCCCCAACGGGTTTTACATCCGTATATTCATTATCTTCAATTGGCGACTTTGCTAATAGTTCTTTTGCATTATTCTGATACCATACAGCGTCTTTCATTTAGCACCCCCCTTTGGCCTTAATCAGGTGCATAATAAAAAACGGCGCCGCCGGTTGCAATCACTCTATCCTGGCTTCTATAAACTGTATTATTTCCTGTAAGGTTTTTTTGCTATATTTGGGTATCGCACGGCAATCATCTTTTGTTGCGGTAACTTTAAGCCCGTTTGGGCTTGTATTGCCCACGTCCTTCTCTGTCCATTCGTTTCGAATTTCAATATAAGGGTATCGCCACTTTTTGTAACCCTCAACCAGCGCAACGTCAACGTCCCGGTGATAAAGCCTTACGATGTCTCTTATTGACGGGGGTTTTTGGTGAACCCTCTTTATCACAGCCAGTTTTTCGGGCGACGAAATAGAAACGACATCGGCGCCTGCCTGGTAGTAGCTGTAAGTATCCTTCCCCTCATGATCAATTTCAAAAGAAGGAACGTTATATTTAATGGTGCCTACCCGGTATCCCTTTTTTTTCAAAAGCGGCAAGACCTGTTTCATGAGGGTGGTTTTGCCTACATTTTGCTTGCCTATGATCAGAACAACCGGGATAGTTTTGGGCAAAGTTCATAGAGACTAAAAATGTTTAATATAATAAGCAATGGCAGGTAAATCCTATCATCTCTGTAGGTGGGTGTCAAGCACTTTGTAGCAGTTTGAGTGGTATTGGGAAGGGTTTTGAATACCGTCCAAGAACCTCCATTTCTTAACCGGTAGAACGGTTACCGGTTATTTAATTAGGCCTACGGCGACTGATTTGTATTCACACACAAGGACACGGGCACCGTGTCCCTACATTGAAATTCCTATACATTGAATTAGGCCTATGGCGACTGATTTGTATTCACACAC
>CAYHFB010000219.1:0-6675 GCA_964355695.1 uncultured candidatus Brocadiaceae bacterium | reverse complement strand
TAGGCTGCTTCATCCGATCATTTTCGGTGAGATAGAACGGGAGCAGACCAACCAGATATTATTGGCGCTGGTTGGATGCATGAGGCCGTTGTTAAGCGGGTTTAATAATATTTTGCGTTTAATCATAACGCAATTTTACCATGAAAATCGAAATGGTAACTTTCGGTTTTCATGGTATTATGTTTTTCCAAAATTCCGGATAAAATCAATAATGATGCGGCTGTACGCGGTCGCTAAAGGCAGCCAGGGACTTGAATCTTTCCATACCGGCGGCGCCGGTTACCAGGTATTTCCCCGCTTTGAGCCAGGCATGGGCGTCAAGGTTCCCCTCGCCGTTTTTTGCCACTCCCAGATAGACGGCGCTGGGAATGCGGCGGCGTTTTAACATCGCCTTTCCCGCTATTGCGTTGACTAGACACTTGCATTCCAATGGGAGATAGTGGCTTCCCCGCCGTAATGCGATTATCAAGGGGAGTAGCTGCTCAATTCCCACCGCCCCTTGCTCACGAATGTCCAGGCCAGTACCGTGATTACCCAAAAACCACGCATACCAGCGAAAGGGCAGCATGTTTTTCACGAACGTCGCTACGGTAAGCATCAAACAGGCCTCAAAAAAGGGTAACAGCTCAGAGAGGCGCACTTTTCTCAATCTTCCGTATTGGGTCTTCATGAGGCGCTAACGGTAACCGGCTTTTCTTGTGCCGCCGACTGCACCGCCTCCAAAATCTGTTTTTCGCAAAGGTATCGTTCCACTTGATACTCCTTTATAAGGTTGTTTGTTTTTCTTTAGCTCTTTTTAACCAATTAACCCAAGTCATTTTCCACCCTTTCGACAAGCCCGTCAAGGAAAAAACCGTGCGAAGGAATTGTGATATTTTCCACCTTGGCATTATAAACGATTTTTCCCTTTGCCGTTGACGGGATTTAAAATCAATTCCGATTTGGATGGGGGGTGTTTTCACTCGATGGGGGTAATATCGGGGAAACAATTGCGGGCTGATCACCGGTTAGGGTCAGGAGAAATGCGACAATCTTGTTTGTTTCGTCGCCGGTAAGCGTTGTCCCTAACTGATACTCGGCCATAACGCAAACGGCCTCGCTCAAGCTCCACGTGCTTGCATCGTGGAAGTAGGGCGCCGTAAGCTCAATATTTCTAAGCAACGGAACCTTGAATACGAATTTGTCTTTATCGTTTTTTGTCACGTTGTATCTGCCGAGGGTTTGGGTATCTTTGGTATAGGGCTTTGCATTGCCGAATCTCTGAAAGGAGGTTCCGCCTACGCTAAAACCGTTATGGCAAATAACACAACCTTTACTCTTAAAGAGTTCGTATCCTGCTTCTTCCGTTCCGGTGATTTCATCGTAACCTCTGAGCCACAGATCGAACCTTGCGTTTGGCGTGGTTAACGTCTCTTCAAATGCGGCAATCGCGTCAACGACGTGGCCGATGGTAATCTGCCCCTCACCGTATACCTCCGTAAACCATTTCACGTATTCCGGTATCGACTGCAATACGCCCACGGCAAGCTCGTGATTTGACGCCATTTCCATCGGATTGGCAATGGGGCCTCCAGCCTGTTCCTTCAAGTCCTCTGCGCGGCCATCCCAGAATTGCGCCAGGTTGATTTTTGCATTTAGAACGGTCGGTGAGTTTATGGGGCCGGATACCCATTGATGCCCGATTGATGTCGGCAGATTATCTACACCGCCCGTTGAAAGATTATGGCAGGAATTGCAACTAATCCAGCCCGACTTTGACAATCTGGGTTCAAAAAACAGCTTCTTCCCCAGTTCCGTCTTTTGCCTGTCACCATCATAGCTGGCGGGGATTGGCTGGATAGGCTCTTTTGCGCGTGCCGCCCTTGATGACATACTTCCGCCTCTGCTGCCATAACCCATGTCTATCAACCCACCGGCAAGAGACAACCCCGGTATTACGTCTGCGATAAAGGTAAAAAGCAGGGAAAAACCTATCGCCGTATATCTCAACCTCTTCACCTTTATTCCCCCTATTTATCAGGATACCTCGCCGTGATGTTGCGAATAACGTCCAGATTGCTAAAAAAGGCGTCTATCATCTCGGGATCAAAATGGGTGCCTGAATCTTTCCGCAGGGTTTCCAGCACCTTGGACTCATCCCAAGGTTCCTTGTATGCCCTGCGTGAGCATAAGGCGTCATATACGTCCGCAATGGCAACCACCCGGCCAAAGACCGGAATCTCCTCCCCCTTCTTGCCTAACGCCCCGCCCTTCTCGTTAGTATGGCCGGGCAGGGGCGTGCCGGTCGTCGGGTCAACATGTCCCGGATATCCATTACCATCCCACTTTTCGTGGTGATTTAATGCCACCAGTAAGGAGGCGTCATCGAATTCAGAATATTTATCGGCAAAAAGCTTCGCCCCCAAAAAGGAGTGTTGCCGCATAATTTCGATTTCAGCAGGGTCAAGCTTTCCGGGTTTTTTCAAAATAGTGTCGGAAATAGCCACCTTCCCCACGTCATGCAACATGGCAGCCATCTTGAGAATGTCCTTATTCTTGTCTATCTCCTCTTGCGGAACACCCTTTTTCAACGCCCATATTTCATAAATCTCCACAGAATACGACGCCACACGGTTTACGTGCGCCCCCGTTTCCTTCGGGTCGCGTAGCTCAGCCATTTTAATCATCCTCAAGATGATAGCCCTCATCATCTGTGCGCGTTCAATAGCCATAGCAGCGTTATTGGCAAAATGCATTACCAAGGGTTCGTCGTCTATTGCAAAAGGTATGATGTTTGCGCTATCATCTTGCGCATTTATCAATTGCAACACACCGATGACGTCTCCCCTGTGGGTTTTTAAAGGGATTGCCAGCATTGAACGCGTGTGGTACTGTGACACATCATCGAATTGTCTAGAAAATGAATAAGGAACTCCTTCCGGCAAGGTGTATACATTGGGAATGTTTTGGCTCATGCCCGTGTTGGCTACATACCCCGCGATGGACTTGTCATTGATCGGGACGGTGAAAGTGGCGTAGATGAGTTTCTTGCCTTGTGGCAGCCTTTTCCGCAGGGTTTCATTCTGGCTGAAGCTAAATTTTAGTGTGCTGTCTTCTCTTATGTAAATGGAACCGGCATCGGCATTCACAAACTTCCGCGCCTCGGTAAGAATTCTTTCTAAAAGCAAGTCGAAATCCTTGATCTGAGAGAATTCCAGCCCGAGATTGACTATTTGCATCAATTTTTGTTTTTCATCCAGCATACGGTCACCTCCACGTCTGTAAGACATGTCGTCTTCCATCGTAAAGTTAAGAGAAGTAATTTACAAGGCTTTTGGGGGTATTTTTGCCCTTTTTTGCATATTCTTACATTCTATCAGCATTTCGAAGGTGTTCAAAGGAATTTAATTCTTGTTTGGTTTTGTGAAGAAACAAGAGATCCTCCAAAAGATGGATACCAATACCGACCGCGTAAGGGGCGAGATAGGCCAGGTAAGGACAGAGGTTAAAAACGACTTAAAACGCCTGGACGGAAAAATCGACCAGTTGAATCAACGAATATACACTATCATCCAGATGCTAATGACCATCATACAAGTCCAGTAACGACTTGGACGAACGGGTAGAAGTACGGGAAAGGTGTAACAACGACGGCATGCGCAAGCACTCAAAGGGGAACCGTTCAGTAATTCCCCTTTTGTTTTTATGCCAGGCAAGGAATAGATGGTATAGTTCCCCCCTTGTCCGTACCAAAGTTTTTACAGACAAAATGGCCTGAGATAAAGCATCGAAGAATTGATTGGGAGCCTTCTGGATTTATTGCAAAAAGATATTTACATTATCGCGCCATTCAACGACAATGCATCCATAAATTATCCGGGAGAAAATAGACGTATCTGAATACAAACCACGCCGCATCCCATCAAAGCAATGGCGCGACTGTATCAAAAAGTCTATGAGGCAAACCCTTTGTGCTGTCAGAAGTGTGGCGGGGAGATTCACCCCGTTAGATATTGTGCTATTACCGACAGATTGACTGGTAAAAAGCGTGGAAGTATTTATGGTATTCTCATGTTAGATATATGCTATCTTACGGGGTGAAGATCGTCAGCATTATCACTGAGCGGCAGGTAATACGGCAGATACTGAAACACCCGGGACTCTGGACGCCAGCGCCTTCCAGAAACCCACCCGGCACAGAATCCTCCCATAACAATGAACTGATTTATGGATTTTTCGACGAACGGCCCTTGACAAATATTCTGTTTGTCAAGGGACTGCCTGCGTTTAACGCACAGGCAGATGGTTGTTCCGATTATGATGAATCCTGTATTGTGCAAAATTAAACAGTTTTTTGTACTCTTCTACAGGTCGTAGTGCACCAAACGCTACGCCTTCAATAACGCGCTTAACGTATATTAAAGACATGGCTCAGTTGGAAACGTGAACCCGTAATCCGTGAAATCCGTAGTACCGAAGCTTTTCGACAGTTTATGGCATTGCCTTGCTATTTTTTATCAGTGTCTACGTCATCTACGTCATCGACATCATCGACGTCATCGACGTCATTGACATCGACATCATCTTCGTCATCGGTTTCATCCTCACTGTCGTTTTCGTCTAAATCATCAAAGTCAACATCCTCAATATCTTCATACCGGGGAGCTTTGTAGCCGGGTTTCTTGGCCTTTTCAATCTCCTCTCTGTATGCTTCGAGGACTTTTTCCTGAATTCCTTCTCTACACTCTGAGTTTATTGGGTGTGCCGTGTCGGCGTGTAATTTTAATCTGCCTGCGGACTTGGAGGCGCGCTTTTCATCCAGCTTAACGCCACAATCATTACAATACTGCGCCATTAAATGGTTTTTCTCACCACATTTTGGACATCTTTGCGTCAGTTTTCTGCTGGGCATGGCAACAAACGCCCCTTTATGGCCTTCGATAACCTTAAGATCTCTTACTACGAAGTCATCGTCTATCGTAATACTACAAAAAGCCTGTAACCTATTCTTCTTAGCTTCCGTTAACTTCACCCTGACTTCAGTAATATTCACCATACCTCCCCTTTCCTGTTCACGAACCATTGTCATCGAAATCATTGGTTACAACAAAGACATCACCAACATTACGCATCTTCAACTGCTGTTCAATTTCCCTAATGTTGCCCTCCTTCTTACATAAACCATACAAGGCAGAACCGCTTCCCGATAAAAGCACGCCGCTGAACGCATACGCAGCCAAAACGTTTTTTATTGTTTCAACACCCGGATAAAGCCTAAGAACAACCTCTTCAAGCCTATTATGAAGGCAAGTACCTACCTTGTCAGGGTCCCCTGTTGCTAGTTGTTGCAGGAAAGAGCTTACATTTTTTAAATTTTTTGTCAAGCTAATTTCGAAATTATGGTAAACCATTGAGGTACTGATCTCAAACTTTGGATAAATGAGTATGTAACGGTACTTTGCTTCGCAATGAAACGGGGTAACCACCTCGCCCCGGCCTTTGCATAGTGCGGTTTTTCCTAAGATAAAAAAAGCTACGTCGGAACCCAACTTCCCAGCCATCGACATCAACTTTTTTTCATCATAGCCGGTTTTCCATAGTTTGTTCAACCCTGACAACGTGGCGGCTGCGTCACTGCTGCCTCCGCCCAGCCCTGCCCCAACGGGTATTTTCTTGTCCAAAAACACCTTCACCCCTTTCGATATCCCAGACTCCTTTTGGAATAAACGAACGGCCTTCACCACCAGATTGTTCTCACCCGCGACAAGTCCCGGATTCGAGCAGCTAAACAAGACGTCTTTATCGCTCTCTTCCATATAAAGGTAATCACAGAGGCTGATTTCCTGCATCACCGTTTCCAATTCGTGATAGCCGTCGGGGCGCTTACCCAGTATTTCAAGGAAAAGGTTGATCTTTGCTGGCGCTGCAATTTTTAGTTTTCCACGTTCTTCCCAAATTTTCATACATTTTTCTCTATAACTTTATTCCTAAAAAAGAGAACTTGTGTGTCCCCGTACATGCGTGTATCGAATAGTTCCAGGCAGGCAGCTTCGGGTGGCATTTGAAACTCCGCCTTTCTTTGCTGCAAAATTACGACGCCTTCCGGCTCAATGATATGTTTTTCGGATAATATCGCAAAAAAGGTGAGTAGTTCACTCCGGTAAGCGTTTTTTTCGACAAGGGGGTAGGGCGGCGCGGCAAAAACGATGTCCAGTTTGACGCCTTCCCTCTCAAGATAGGAAGCACTCTCCAGCACGTCACACTTTATGACGGTGGCCTTGTCTTGAAGCCTGGTCGCCACAAGGTTATCTTTAATAATCGGTATTACCTGCTTATCGTGTTCAACAAAGATGCAGGACGTTGCGCCGCGGCTCAAGGCCTCTATTCCAATAGCGCCCGTCCCCGCGTACAAGTCCATAACACGACTGTCCTGGATAACCCCGGAGAGTATGTTAAACAGCGATTCTTTTGTTCTATCTTGTATCGGCCTCGTCTTATCTCCTTTTACCGAGGTAAGACTAATGCCTCTTGCACTGCCAGCTATTACACGCACGATGATATGGGCTTAATTAATTTTAGAAATTTCAAGGTTATTAAATAGTCGCTAAGACACAAATTGAATGGAGCAACCGGAGACGATTATTAGCCGGTTCAATGAAAAATATCATCTATGGTGGAGGCGCTTAAGATTTTTTC
>CAYHFB010000218.1:0-6692 GCA_964355695.1 uncultured candidatus Brocadiaceae bacterium | reverse complement strand
TGCTTTTGACATTCATGACCGCGTCAACTACGCGGTGACAAAGTCTGAGCTTCACCTGGATGCTCAAAGAAAGATAATCACCCTGAAACTCGACATTGACAGAACGATTTCCGACATCGTAGAATATTTCGAGATTTTTACCTCCCGCATGGTCGCCTGCCGCCGCTCCGCAAAACTCCTGGGTTGTACGTTGGAGGTGGACGTAAACGGAACGTCGTAGCGTCCCGTGATTTCATCAGGAAACCGAGAATTTGTGCCGTTTGTAAGCCACAAAGCAGGCATGGACAAGCACCGCTTGTCCATGCTTCCTAAAACCGCTTTCAAAAATGAAAACAAGTACATTATCCATCCGCTCAGGCATGGCGACTTCTTCATATCCTATACCGTCTCAGTGTTCTTCCTGGTGAATTGAGCTGGCAGGTTAGGTTGCGTAACGCGAAACCCAACACTACCCATTCGTGGTGTTGAAATGCCGGGTTTCGCGCCTCAATCAATGCATCAAAATGCCTTTGCGGCACTCTTCAGAAACGCTTGTTATTTGGCTTTTTGATCAACTATGGTAATATCAAGCGTGTCAAATGCAAACAATGCCTCTTCTACATTTTCAGAATCCCGTTCCGTTAACAAAAACAGTGTCCCCAGATATTCTTTACCTTTGGGGAGCGTATGCATAACGGTTTCAATGAAATTTTCATTGGGGCTATTGGAATTGGGCCAATTTATTACGGTAGTCTTTCCACAAAGATGCATAAAAAGGGTTGCCTTGGTACCCTCCGGCGTGCGAACAAATCCTCTGATATCGTTTTTAACATGGAGGTCTTTACTATTGTCCGTTAGTGGAATCTTAAATGAAACAGAATAGGTGGAAATCCTGTTGTCTTTGCCGGGTAATCTCCCACTATTCGTACTTAAGAAACTAAATAACAAGCTTATTGCACTACCATCCGGTGACACCGTGGATACGATTTGTACCGGATTTTCTTCTTGTGTAGCGTTACCAAACTTAGCCATAATACCTCTCCTTATAAAATTACCCAGAATAAACTCTTTTTTAAGTCTTCTTACAATCACATACACGTCAAGTTAAGAAATTAAGCACCCCCATTCCTCCCGTTTAATGTAAGCCTTTTCTGGCAGATAATGCCATGCAAGATTACCACCGATTCTTTAGCCCTGAATGGGCAACCTTTTAGCTCCATTGCTACAAATAGCCCGCCCATCTGTTGCTACATTCATAATCCGACGGTGTCGGACCCTTCTAATAACAAAGCAGGCGTGGACAAACTCCTTTTGTCCACGCCTGCCCAAAAACCCGCCGGTATAAAATGAAATCAATTACACAATCCATCTGCTCCGGCGCGATAAATCCATTAAAATCACTTGTTTTCCTTAATTGCATCGCCGATGAACATTATGCCTGTCTCGTAATCCCCCACGACGTCTATACGTCTGTCAAGCATGTCTGTTAACACGCTACGTCCGATGTCGGTAGCGGATTGAATAGCGTATTGCTCGGCGCGTATTGCGCTATCAAGGGATTCCTGTGCGGATTTGACGGCGGTTTCAGCAGCAGCCAAAATTGTTTTTGTATCCGTTACTTTTGCCGTTGCAGCAACATAGACATTTTCGGCGTCTGTAGATTTCTTCAATGCACCATCCGTGTAATCATTTACAGCCTTCTTAGCATCCTCATCGCGTGCGTCCGCATCAGCTTTTTCCCTTTGCAGTGCTGTATCATCTGGGTTTTTTGCTAATAAATCCGTAGCCACTTTCTTCTTGATTTCCCATTCTGCTAAAGCATCTTTTTTAATAGCAAGGTTTTTGGATGCTTCATCCCGAGCCGATTTCTTTTCACCCTCAATCTTTGTTGCATCCGCAAGAGCCTTGTCGGCGTCATTCTTGAGTCCCTTTTTCTCCTCCAGGGTTGTTAATGGGGCAGACGCCAACTTTAGGCTTCGAATCTCCGTTATGAGGACATTGTGAAAACGCTTGATTTCCCGAAGGGCATTCATGATTCGTTCAGCACGCGTCCTTATTTCTTCGCCATCCTTCTTTTCATCCGGGTTTGCCGGTAACTCATTGCGCGCAGAGTCAAGATGCGTTGCCGATAAAGTAAGCTTTTCCTTCAGTTTGCTATTGATATCAGCCTTGTTAGTGTCTTCATTATTGCTCCAAGCCTGTTCAATTTGGCTTTCTATCGTGGATTTTGCTTTGCTCGTGGAAGTGTTTGTGTTGTCCACGGCCTTTACCGTGAGAATATCAATCAATCTTTGATAGTTATTTACTGTTTGTTTATTGTATTCATCACTATACTTGCCGAATACGCGCTCAAGAAGCGGCTTGCTGGCATCCTGGGTATCCTGCTGTGTGGCTTCAGGATTGTCAGCTAGTTTGTTAAGACGGCCTACCAGATCAAGCTTCATAGTAGAACCCATATTAAACATTGCAAGTTTTTGAGCTGATTTTATGATGTCTTTTGTGTCTGCAGAATAGCGCTTTACGTACCAGTTACCCACGTCGTCCTTAGCAATCACATAGTTCGTGTTACCGGCGCCAGCCACACGCACGCTGTTGATATTTTGCCAATACTGTTTATCAAGCTCCGCAACTATTTTCGCTTTTTGCTTTGTTGATGGCTTGTGCATCGCTCCCAAAAATGGCATATTATGCCATGCGTGCTTACTTAACATATTTTCCCAGACAAGTTGCGGATCTGACTGCAACGAAGTGGATGGAAAGCTACTGCGCAGATAGGCACTCGGCGGCCTTATGTATACCATGTTGGAGCGGTAATTGTATGCAAGTTTTATAGCGTCTTCTAACTGTGTGGCTGTAGGAGAAGTTGCACCATGTTCTTTAACCGCTTGTATATGCTGATGACGTAACAATGCCATCATCTGATCGAACACGCCTTTTACGTCCTTGTTGGCATTATCAAAGACCTTAACGTCTATTGATTTTGTATATTCATTAACGTATGCAAGTGCATCTTTAAACTTCGTTATTTCTTCCTGCTGCTGCTGCTTCTTCTTTTCCGCTTCTACTTCTGCAGGTGTTGGTGTTACCGGTGGTGCTGCGGGTGCTGCTGCTACTTGTGGTGTTACTGCATCTTTTAATTTTCCCTCAAGAACAAAAAGTAATTGCCAGTACACACCTGACGGTGATGGTCTTCCTTCTGCCGAGTCAAATTTAGCAAGAACACCTCCGGTTGCGCCTTGAATTGCTAAATAAGCATTATTGTATTTCGGTTCGCTATCTTTTGCTAATTTGCACTTTTCAGCAAGAACCGCAATTCCCTCCACTGCCTTTAATAATCGATCATCTTTATCTTTTTCATTTTTCTTGCTAAGTGTTTGATCTTCCATAATCTTCACAGTCATGTTCCGTGTTGCTTCAAAATTCTGCGGGTCTGTTTTCGCGAACTGATCTTTTAAATCAACCACGCCACGCTTGGCCAAATTTAAATTATCCAACCGGGGTTGGCTGTTCTCTCTTCCTGATTCCTTTTCAAGTATTGCAGTAATGATATTATATAGAACATTAAGACTCATTGAGGCTTTTCCTTTAGTGTTATCTATGAGATATTTTTGAAACGAATCATCTTTAAATATTTCATACGCGGCATTTAATTTCTCAAAGTCCTTGATTACTGTTTCTCTCTCTAGTTTCTTTTCTTCAGTATAAGCCGTAACGCTTCCGCAAAATTTATTATAGTCCTGCTGGAAGTTTTCGTACAAGTTACCGCCAATATTGGCATATTCTCCTTTAAACTCACCTGCTTTGAACATCATTATCTCTTTGTCGAGTTTTTCCTTAGAACCTTCATACTCTTTTTTCTCCTGTGCTGCAGATGCTTTCACCTTTTTAACAAGAGCGTCCAGCACTTCCTTCGGTTCCGGTGTTGTTGCCTGTCTCATAGCCAACAATTCATTCTTTTTTTCACCTTCGTCTTCAATTTTTCGTTTATACGACGCTCTCTGCTGGAATTCGTCGGCTTGAATAAGTATGGAATTCCCAACTGCCTGCAGTACAAGGATGTTCGTGCTAATTTTTTCACAGCATTCTGAATTACGATTATTCTCAAGCAAAACACCATTGTTAGCAGTAAATAATACTTTTTCTGCAAAATGCACGAGGGCATCCACTAGAATTCGGCGTTTATTTTTTACATCTGAATTAACTTCTCCACTTGTGGAAGAAGTTACATCATCATACTTTTCTTTATGGTAGTCGTTGATTAACCTTTCTAACCCTTGAGGAAGTCGACCACCGTATAGTGGATTACAAGCGGACTGCAAATCATTAGTTGTCGCAAGGACTTTTGTTAGAGCACCACGTTTTTCCTCAGTATTGTCTCTGTTTTTTATATCTGTGCTAATCTGCTTCTTGACGTCATTAATAGCAGTTTTTACCTGATCAATAGTTTCTTTTTGATCAAGGTAATTCTGAACCTTAGTTATTAAGGTTGTACTGATTGATGGTTGTTGTGGTTGCAACTTCGTTTGCATTGATGGCCTATCAAGATTCTCAAGATTCTCAGTAGCCTGTTCATAAGCCGTTTTCGTAGATTTTATCTTTCCTAAATCGATTAAACTCTCGATATCTTTATAAAGTGATAACACATCATTAACACGCTTGGCGTTATCGCTTGAAACCAAGCTATCCTGCTCCCAATCTCTTGACGCTGTCGAAGTCCCGTTCAAAACACTACGAAGCTGTACCAACAACGGTTTTGCTCCCATCGCAATTGCGGCCAACTGCTCTGTTTGCACGTCCTCATGATTTGCCATTGGACCCTTGTATACGTCTACATCCACTCTTAGTACGGCACAGCCGACCACAAATCCCAAAAAACCTAAAAATAATAACGATCCCAGTATCCTTGATATACCTTTCATGATTTTGTCTCCTTTCGCGCTGGAAGATCAGCGTTGACGTCATTTTTAATATCCGTAAGTCGTTCACGTTCACCTTTGATTTTAGCAAGCGCCTCGAAAAGCATCTGGCTGAGCTTCGTGTTCCCTTGTTCTTCCATTACTTTAGATACAACAGAAACCGACTCATCCATGGCATTGAAGAACGCCTCGGGACTTGAACCCATAACTATGACAAGACGATGATCTTTGGGCGCTTCTCGAAAACCCTCGGGACCAAAAAGGATAAGCTTGCGGCCCGTTTGCATTGATGAAACAAGATCATCATTACCCTTTTTAATCGAAATACTCCCGTCTTTTTTGTCAAATTCAATTCCTGTGCCGAGAGTGTCAATGAGGTCGGCGCGTACCCAACCGGACGCAAAATGCGTCCTACTAATGAAGCTTGCCTGCCCGTGTACCCTGACGCGATATACCGCCGGCGGCACTTGCTCCTGAGGGTCAAACACGCCGAGGTAATAAATCTGTTCAATCTCATGGCTCGGAGAACGGGCGCCCACTACCGTGGCGGCAACGGTTCCAAGCGCCATATTTTCCGGTGGAGTAAGACCGGAGCATCCCATCTGAGCGCAACAAACGAAACCAAGCGCTACGGTAATACACCCCAAATACATTTTCCTCTTCATCGTTCGCATATACCTTCTCCTGTTTTGTTAATGATGTACAATTGGTGTGCATAAAGACAGACCAATATCCAACACGGTTTTGAATAGGTACCAATTAAAAATATATTCAAAATCTCTGTGTTGATATACACAAAAATAATGCCAATCTGTAAAAAATGTCACTTTTTTAAAATAATATTTTTCCCCATAGCGTCTTAACAAAAAAAAGACAATGAACAAGCGACGGGCGCCGTTTCAGCGCAGGCCGTTGGCATTTATTGTAAGCAGTGTATAACTATAAGAATTGTAGTAAGTTGGAACTGATAACAAACTTGTTTGAGAACTACGATTAGGGATGAGATGTGAGGTCGGTGGTGTGGCGACAGGTTACAAAAAAAAAGTGAAAACTGTTTTGGAAATAGCGGAACAGGCGACAGGTTTAAGCGTTAAAAAAATTTATAAATACTGAATAAGTGCCCCATGACACAAAGTGCCCCATGACACAAAGTGCCCCATGGGACACTTTGGCGCAATTCCGCCAGTCTTCCACGCAAAACATTTTCAGCAAAAGTAGAAGGCATTATAGTAAACGATTTGAAAGACGGGTGACAAAAAACTTCCGGGGTGCATTATTCGGGCGGAATAATTGTCTCGTTCCAACCGAATTCGTTTTCCACCAAACCATATTGTTTGATTTCCAGATAAATGGTACTTCGGTTTACATCAAGCATACGCGCGGCTTTTGATCTGTTCCAGCCCGATTTCTTCAGCGCCTGAAGCACCGCTTGTTTGTCATGGCGTTTTCTGATTTTGGGATGTCGTTCTTTCATAAGGGCGCTGTTGTTTTCGCGGAACCTATTGGACGGTAAAAAATCTTTTGTAATAACGGGCGCGTTGCACAGCACAAAGACCTAATGGCAAAGAAGCCAGCAGGCACCGCCTACCAATAAATTGGTCGCGTAGAATTATGGAGGCCTTTAGTCCATTTGCAATGGTAACCCCTTTTAATCAAAGGAAACCATTACGTCAGGTCTCCACTTTACAACGCTACCAAATAGTTATTTCCACTTCGACTTTATTGGGGGTGGGGGTACCACGTACGTGTTAAGTTAAGAAATCCATGATTACTTTGCACCGCTTATTACATAAGGTT
>CAYHFB010000217.1:0-6712 GCA_964355695.1 uncultured candidatus Brocadiaceae bacterium | reverse complement strand
AACCGCGCGGACGGAACGTACAAGGGTGATGTGCATGCACTTTGAAGGTTGCGATTAATTGAGTAACACCGGCTTTGTCTTGAATATATTGGTGGAGCTGAGGGGAGTCGAACCCCTGACCTTTTGAATGCCATTCAAACGCGCTCCCAACTGCGCTACAGCCCCACCTGGGTACTTTCCAGGCTTCATAACCCACGGACACCCGGAAAGCATTGCGATCCGTTAATGAACACAACCGTTTTCCAACTTAAAACCAGCGGCTCATCTTGAAAAAAGTAACTTATGGTGAATTCCCCATCAAAAGCCGGAGAAACTTCTCCCATTGGCATAAAACATTACTATTTGTTGGAATAAAGTAACATGATACATACCTATTGTCAAGGTTTTTTCAATGCATGCTCTATGTACAGCGGGTGTTTGTGCTTAAAAGTATTTGACCTGTCTCATGGATTCTGCTAGAATCTTTGAGTTATTGAAAACCCAAAGGAGAAAGAGGGTTGGGGAGAAGATGATTGGTTGCCGTAGGCTTCTCCCTGTCGCTCTTTCTCCTTACTATTTTTTGGATATGGGGAATATTTTACTTATTTCGCTTTTGGAGAAAAAACAGATTATGCCGGACGAATTAACGTATGCCTTGATTACGCCTTACAGCCTTTTAAAAAGCCGTACAGGCGGTATTTTGGGACGATTGCTTTCCCTCACTGACCTTGAAATCGTTGGGGCAACCATGTTCGCCCCCAGCGATACCTTTGTCGATAAATACTGCGCAACCCTTGAAGAACAGGACACGAAACCCGCGTGGAAGAAGGTTATGGTAAACTATGTGAACAGCAACTTCCGCAAAGAAAACAAGTTCAGGATTACCAACAGGACGTTGCTGCTCTTCTTTCGTGGGAAGCGCGCTATTGAAAAGCTTAAAGATGAAGTAATTGGCCCTATTACCAGCTTTCAGGGTCACACTATCCGGGGAAGTTTTGGTGATTACGTGGAGAGTTCTGACGGCAAGGTAGAGTATTTTGAACCGGCCGTTTTGTCTTCTGCCGATTCGGTAACAAATAATAAGCAATTGGCCTTGTTTGCAGAGCATATAACGCAAGATGGTGGGGTCATTGAAAACATCGTAAAATTTCCCGAAGGATCAAAGCCGGAGACGACCCTGGTTATCCTGAAGCCGTTTGAAGACCGTAGCCCGTTGCCCGGAAATATCATTGATATGTTTTCAAGAACGGGTTTGTATATTGTAGGCATGAAGCTGCTGCGGTTGAGCATAGACCAGGCCAACGATTTTTACGGCCCGCTTGTTGACATTTTCAGGGAAAAACTGAAACCCAAGCCGGAAAAGATTGCCGAAAAACTGCGTGAAGGGTTTAAAACCACCTTTTCTTTTGAGGTGCCGGCTTCCGTTATTAGCATCCATGCCGAGCAACTATCGGAACAGTTGAAAGATATGAATGCCAGACACGAATTTAATAAAATCGTCCAGTATATGACGGGCGTTGATCCCGATAAGGCAAGTCAGGCCGATAAGGCAAAACCGGGAACGGCGCGTTGTCTTGCCATCCTGTATCGTGGACCTGACGCAATATTAAAGATCAGAAACATCCTCGGCCCCACAAACTCAAAGCAGGGCGAACCCGGCAAAATCAGAAGGATTTACGGCGAAGACATCATGAAAAACGCCGCACATGCCTCAGACGCCGTTGAAAATGCTGAAAGGGAACGAAAGATTATCGGCCTTTATGATAACAAAGGACGATGCGATCTGAAGGAGTTAATCGAAAACTATCTGCATAAGTGCAAATGAGTATTGCGATGATTATACATAAGCTCAGCGTTGGGCCTTTGGGTGTGTGCTGTTATATCGTTACCGATGACGCATCGACAGAGGCTATCGTTATCGACCCCGGAGCGGGAGAGGAAACACTCACTGCGTTTATCATGGAAAAGCAGTTGATCGCCAGGTGGATTGTCCTTACACATGGACATGGAGACCACATTGGCGCCAACACAACGCTGAAGAAGAAGTTTCCGGGCGTTCAGATATGCATTCATGAGGAAGACCAGGATATGCTGACGAGCCCGACAAAAAACCTCTCTATTCTTGCTGCTTTTTATGGAGGTTCCACGGTGCGCTCCCCTCCGGCAGACCGGATTTTGAAGGACGGAGACATGGTTTCCATTAAGGGTTGCGATTTGGAGGTCATACACACACCGGGGCACTCCAGCGGCGGAATATGTTTGTTCATTAAAACACGGGAGGGCGAATTGCCCCCCGTGTTGTTTTCAGGCGACACCCTCTTTAAGGATGGTATTGGAAGAACGGACTTTCCCGGCTGCAGCCAGGAACGGCTGGTTCAGTCCATCAGGGAACGGTTATTGGGGCTTGATGAAAAGACGGTTGTCTATCCGGGTCATGGCCTGTCAACGACTATTGCAGAAGAGAAAAGAAACAACCCTTTTTTAAGATAAAGCAACAGCTCCGGTTATATAAAAGAAAGATGGATACCTAACTACGTTTCTCACACGAAGGCACAAAGGCACGAAGAAATGGACGACCGCAGTAAACCGTTACAAGATGGATTTTTTAATGTGCTACTATTAAGGTTCTCACAGCAAGCGAGGTAAATGTGTATGGGTGAAAGAAGAGAAAACATAAAAGATTTATTCATCGAAGACGAGATGAAGGATTCATACCTCAGTTACGCAATGAGCGTTATCATGAGTCGTGCGCTTCCAGACGTACGGGACGGCCTGAAACCGTCGCAGCGGCGTATCCTGGTTGCCATGAACGACCTGAATTTGGGGCCTCGTACCAAGTTCAGGAAGTGCGCGAAGATTGCCGGCGATACCACAGGGAATTATCACCCGCACGGCGAGCAGGTGGTTTACCCCACCCTTGTTCGTATGGCGCAGGATTTTAATTTCCGGTATCCCCTTGTCGATGGACAGGGAAACTTTGGTTCGATAGACGGCGATCCGCCCGCAGCCATGCGTTACACAGAGGCGCGCATGACGGAGGTCACCATGATTCTTATGGAAGACCTGGAAAAGAACACGGTTGACTACGTGCCGAATTATGACGATACGCGTACGGAACCGGTCGTCCTTCCTTCTAAATTCCCCAATCTGCTTTGCAATGGATGTTCCGGTATTGCCGTCGGCATGGCCACCAGCATTCCACCCCACAACGTTAATGAAATTTGCGATGGCATGCTTATGATTATTAACAACCCGGACGTTACCATCGATGAATTAATGGAGGTTATCAAAGGGCCTGATTTCCCGACGGGAGCGTTAATTTGCGGGACTGCCGGAATTAAGGAAGGCTACCGCACGGGACGCGGAACGATTACCGTCCGCGCACGGGCACACGTGGAAACGACAAAAACCGGAAAGAAGAGCATCGTGGTGACCGAGATTCCTTACCAGCTCAACCGGGATAACATACTCGAACGGCTCGCGGATCTGGTGCGGGATGAGACGATCAAGGGCGTTTCCGACATCCGTAACGAAAGCGACAGGCAAGGAAGCCGCCTGGTTGTCGATTTGAAAAAGGGTGAAGAAGAAGAGGTGGTCTTAAACCTGTTATATAAACACACCAAACTCCAGGACAGTTTCAGCATCATCATGATCGCCCTCGTAAACAACCGCCCGGAAACCCTGAACCTGAAGGCTATGCTGGTTCATTATCTCGAACACCGCAAGGTCGTTATCATCCGCAGGACAAAATACATGCTCGATAGGGCCCAGGCCAGGGCGCACATCCTGGAGGGATTAAGGATTGCCCTTCAAAATATCGACGAAATCATCAAATTAATCAAAACCTCCGAATCGGTAGACCACGCGCGGCAGGGGCTGATAAGCCGTTTCTCCCTTTCAGAACTACAGGCAAACGCCATCCTGGATATGAAGCTCCAAAGGTTAACCGGGCTTGAGCAGGGAAAGATTGAAGAAGAGTATAAAAAAATATGCGCAGAAATTAAAGAATACCAGGCTATTTTGTCGCAAGACAAACTGGTGCTGAACATCATCAAAAACGACATCATTGAAATCAAAGACCGCTTTGGCGACAAACGGCGCACCGAAATTGTAAGCGCCGTCGGCGATTTCAACCTGGAAGACCTCATTGCGGAAGAAAATGTCGTCGTTATCATCAGCCACGAGGGATACATCAAGCGGTTGCCCCTTGACGCTTACCGGAAGCAGCACAGAGGCGGCAAAGGCGTTAGCGGGTCGGAAATGAAGGAAGGGGATTTTATCGAAAACCTCTTTGTCGCTTCAACGCATGATTACATCCTTTTCTTTACCGATCAGGGACGGGTTTACTGGCAAAAGGTCTATGACATCCCGCAGATGGGCAAGGCTGCCAAGGGGCGGGCGATTATCAACCTCCTGGAGCTAAAAGGCGGGGAAGGTGTGACCTCTCTTATTCCCGTACGGAACTTCGACGAACGACAGCTCGTGATGGCGACCGGCAATGGAACTATTAAAAAGACGGTATTAAGCGCTTACGGCAACCCGAAAAAGGGTGGCATCATTGCTATTAATCTGGATGAGGGTGATAAGCTGATCGGCGTCAAAATGACCAACGGAAAGCAGGACATCATCCTTGGTACCGAACAGGGGAAGGCCATCCGGTTTTCGGAAGAAAACGTCAGGACCATGGGACGCGTAACGCATGGAGTAAAAGGCATCACCTTAAAGGGCGATGACAGGGTAAGGGGTATGGTGATTGTGGACGAGAACGCCACCCTGCTCACCGTCTGCGCAAATGGTTTTGGAAAACGCACCGATTTCTCAGAGTATCCCGCCCACCACCGGGGGGGGCAAGGCGTTATCAACATCAAGACTACCGACAGAAATGGAAACGTTGTTGCACTCATTGACGTCATGGATACGGATGAGTTAATCATGATTACCGCAAAGGGCATGGTTATTCGCACGTCAGTGCGAACCATCCGATCCATTGGAAGAAACACCCAGGGCGTCACACTCTTTTCTGTTGAGGAGGGAGACAAGCTTGTTTCTGTGGCTCGTGTCGTTCCGGAGGAACCAAGTTCGGAAGAGGATACCGGAGTTGCCGCACAGGGAGAAGCTAACGGTGGCGCTGCGCCTGAAAAGACGGAAGGGTAGCGGAACGATTCACCTCAGATGGCGCAGAGAGATATAACGCAAGACAAAGCATCATTCTGGATTTACGTGGTTTTATCTTCACAAATGGGCAGGGTCTTGAAAATTACTATTGGAACCACAGATTACACCGATTTCACAGATTAAAAGCATAGAAGTTCTGTTCGTGTTAACAAAAGCCATTGATACAGCCAACTCGATTACTTATCTAATGGGGATTTCTGAAATCCTCATTAAAAAGAAGTGGAAATTAGTTCGTTGTATCCCTTATAGCAGGTACTATGTGAACCAAGTTCAACGAGTAGTACAATCTGTGTAATCTGTGAAATCTGTGGTTCCAAGTTTTTATATTCTGTCTTATTTGTGTAAGGTTCAATATTCGACATTCGACGGCAATTCATAGATTATCACAACCACACCAAGTCCATATTTCTTATGGCCTTCGCCAAAACGAGGTTTCCTTGACGTCTCCCGACATTAAAAACATCATCATCCGCTCACCCAACTGGGTGGGCGACGTTGCCATGGCAACGCCCGCCTTCCGGTGCATCAGGGAATCATTTCCCGGCGCCAAAATAACCATCGCATTGAAATCCTACGTAATAAAGCTTATCGAAGGCGCACCCTGGTTTGATGAGACGTTCGTCCTGGATAAAAACACCCCTTCCTTTGCCGTTGTAAAACAAATCCGCTCTAAAAAATACGACCTCGGCTTTCTGTTTCCCAACTCCTTTAGCTCGGCGCTCACGTTTTGGCTGGGCGGGGTAAAGCGGCGGGTAGGGTATAAAAGGGACGCCCGTTCATGGCTCCTGACCGATGGCGTTCCACGTCCGTCAGAAAACGGGCATTTTCTGCCCACCTACATGGGTGACTACTACCTCCGTTTGTGTGCAGAGGTGGGATGCAAGCCGCGTTCAAAGGAACTGGAGTTGTTTGTTTCCCCTGAAGCGCAACGGCGTGTGGAGGAAATCTTTGAAACTCACCACCTCAACAACGGATTCCCCCTCATCCTCATAAATCCAGGCGCAGCTTATGGCTCTTCGAAATGTTGGACGGCAGAAGGGTTCGCCGGAACGGCAGACCTTATACGGGAGCAGGTAGAATGCCACATAGCCGTTACCTGTGCGCCTCACGAACAAAAACTTGCTACAGACATTGTCTCAAAGGCAAGGTCAAGGGTGATTAATCTGGCAAGTGAAATCGGATCGCTGGACGTCCTCAAGGCACTCGTTAAAAGGTGCGCCTTATTAATTACCGTCGATTCCGGCCCCCGGCACATCGCCGTAGCCTTCAAAAGGCCTGTTGTGACGCTGATGGGACCAAATGACCCCCGGTACACAGCGTCCCCTGCCGAGATAGGACCAGTAATTAGGGCCGACGTGGATTGCCTGGCGTGCCATCTAAAAACATGTCCGAAAGACCACCGATGCATGACGCAGATAAAGCCGGAAAGAGTTGCTCAGGCGGGACTAGAGATGCTTAAAGTGCAAACACCATCGTAGCCCACTACTCAAGCAGTGGGGGGGGAGGGCATAGGTGTTAAGTTAAGAAACGAAAAACGCATAAAATCGGTCTGATCGTA
>CAYHFB010000216.1:0-6732 GCA_964355695.1 uncultured candidatus Brocadiaceae bacterium | reverse complement strand
CCAAGGGGCAACACAACAGTAGCCCACTGCGTAAGCGGTGGGAAAGCTGTTGTAAGACGTTATCAAGCCCCGTAGGGGCGACACAAATAGCAAAGCATTTAAATATTCTTTTGTACAACACCAAAAATAGTTGCCAAAAACCCTATGTAACAAGCGGTGCAAAGCAATTATGGATTTCTTAACTTAACACGTATGGGACACCCCCGCCTGGCGTGGGCGTGAAGGCTGGCGCTAAAAAGGCCTATGCGTCCAATATCTCCCGCACCTTTTTAAACAGGATATCCGGATCGACGGGCTTCTGGATGAAGTGCAGGCCGTCCCTGATGATGGCGCTGTTTGTTTCAGCGTCTTCTGAATAACCGCTTAAAAATAGCACCTTGCTATCCGGCTTGATTTTCTTTATGGCGTTGAATGCCTCTTTGCCGTTTTTGCCGGGCATCATGACGTCAAAGACCAACAGGCGGATGGTATCCATATTTTCCTTGAATTGAGAAACCGCATCCTCTCCATCCGTTGCAACGATTGTCTTGTAGCCCTGTTTTTGCAACATGCGGGTAAGCACGTCTCTTACTGAGTCCTCGTCTTCCGCTACCAGTATGGTCTCTCCGCCTGCGGGTGGCTTTACAACCGGTACGGTGAGGGGTTTTGCCGCCGTTTCTTCCATGGCGTTTTGTGTTAAAGGCAAATAGATGGTAAACGTCGTGCCTTTATTGAGCTCGCTAAAGACGGCTAGATGCCCATTATGCTGCTTTACTATTCCATAAGCTATGGGAAGCCCCAGCCCGGTGCCCTTTCCTTTCTCTTTGGTCGTAAAAAACGGCTCGAATATTCTTTCCAGTGTCTCTTTGCCCATGCCGGTACCCGTATCGGCGATGGCTATGGCGCCGTGCGGTCCGGCCTTTTCAAGGCCATAGCCCTTTGCGACGGCAAAGCCCAGTTCCACCACGCCGACGCTTATCGTAAGCCGCCCGCCGTTCGGCATGGCATCTACCGCGTTTTTGGTTATGTTCATCAGCACCTGTTCCAGCCTGCCCGTATCGGCCATGACAAGGCTGTCGCCGGCATTCACGTCCAGACGGCACACCACCGTTTCACGGATAATGGTTGGCAAAAACGCCCTCATGTCTTCAATAATCTTGTTCAGGCTTACCGGCGCAAAGTTTACGGGTTGTTTTCTGCTGAAGGCAAGGAGGCTCTGGGTGATAGTCCTGGCCTGCTCAACTGAGGCAAGCTGCCTTTTAATAAGCGCCAATGCGGGATCACCCGCCGTCAGTTGCATCTCAACTAAATTTGCATACCCCATTATAGCCATGAGCTTGTTGTTAAAATCATGGGCAATGTTTCCGGCAAGCCTTCCGACGGATTCC
This sequence comes from uncultured candidatus Brocadiaceae bacterium, assembly GCA_964355695.1. Lineage (GTDB taxonomy): Bacteria > Planctomycetota > Brocadiia > Brocadiales > Brocadiaceae > JACVXV01. Next base: position 5,365 of record CAYHFB010000216.1, on the reverse strand, counting down.
ATTTTCTGCGCGTGGTAAAGCTGTTCCTTTACCTCGTCAAGCTCCTTTACCCTGTCGGCAACCCGTTGTTCCAGCGTTTCATTGAGTTTTTTTAATGCGTCTTCCGCCTTCCTGCGGTCGGTGATATCTACAAGGGATGCAATGAAATATTCTATAGAATTATCCGGTTTGCGCTGGCAAGCCACAGTCAGATGGGTATAAATGATATCCCCGTTCTTGCGGATAAACCTTTTGTCCAATGAGTACCGTTCGATTTCCCCGGACAAAACCCTTCTGAACTGTGCCGATTCCGGCTCAACGTCGTCTGGATGGGTAAGCTCAACCCACGTCACCCTGCTCAGTTCTTCTTTTGTATAACCAAGCATTTCGCACAGGCGGTGGTTTGCCTTCAGCCAGCCCTTTTCTGTTGACGTGATGGCCATACCTATTAGCCCAAACTCGAAATAATTGCGAAAAAGTCTTTCGCTCTGGCGTACGGAGGCTTCCATTCGCTTGCGTTCGGTGATGTCGGTGGCAATTCCGCAAACCGCATAGATTTCGCCGGAGATACGACGGAGCGGAAACTTAACCGAAATGTAGGTGTGGACGCCGTCGTCGTGCGGCGCCAGTTCTTCTGCTTCCAGCAACAGTCCGAGTTGAATGACTTTCCGGTCGTTCCCGGAAAAAGCGTCCGCCATGTCCTTGGGAAAGATATCATAATCGGTTTTCCCCATAAGCGTCGCGTTTGATACATGGAACAGATGCTCGAATTGCCGGTTCACATGCAGGTACCGGCCTGCCGTATCTTTCATGAATATCACCGTGCCGGTGTTGTCCATTATGGCATGTAACCGTTCCTCGCTCTCGTGCTGGGCAGCCTCCGCGCGCATGCGTTCCGTTATGTCCCGAATAATACCCATGCCCCCAATAACCGCACCCGTTGCGTTGCGCAAGGGAATGTGCGTGCTGTCGAAATAACCGGCCTTGCCTTTCTCAGGCACTTCATATTTCATTCCATACTGATTTGAAACGTTGCCGTTTAGCGCTGCCGTAAAGGTGTTTGATCCCGGAATGTCTTTTAAAAAGGGAAACATCTCAATAAGGTTTTTACCAAGCACGTCCACCTGTTTCATGCCTGATATATGCTCCATGGTGGAGTTCCACTGCGTGGCTTTCAGGTTCTTGTCATAAGAAAGTATTCCTGCATAACCGGACTCTATCAATGAGTGAAAGCGGTCTTCATTTTCTTTTAGTAATTCATACCGGCGCGTATTCGTAATCATCAGGCCGCATATCTCCGCAAATAATAGCGCGAGGTTTAAATACTCGTTCTTACGCTCAGGATGTGCAAAATCCGTGACCTCCACGACGCCCACCACTTCATTTGGGCGTTTAATGCGGATGGTGAACCCGTTGTTTGGCTTTGTCCATGCGTAGTCCTCTTGTAAGCCGAGCAAGCGGTCAGTGGTCTCTTTAACGTCGAAGACGCCTTTTGTTTTTGATACAAGACTTCCCGGCTTTCCTTCATTAATCGGCAGGTAGAATATCCTTTGCGGCGCAAAAACCATGGAGAACAGGTCGAAGGTGAAGCTGACGACGTCGGATTCGCTGGTTCTTTGGGTAATAGCGGAGACCAAATCCAGGCTTGTAGCGTAATCCGCGTTCTTTTTTGCCAGGGCGGCAGCCTCCTGCCTCAGAGTAGTTGTGCGCCATTCAAGGATGTGTTTTGTGAGGAACAGCCGGAAGTAATCCATGCCCACCGGCGCTATTTCAAAGGGGAGTTTGACGAAATCGGCAAATTCTTTAAGGTGCTCGGCGCTTCGTGCGTCTACGCCGGTATCGAGTAACAACAGCCTCCTGGTTGACTCCCTGAAAAACTCCTGAGCAGTCTTTTGGTCAAACCCACTGGCCGCAATATAACGTCTCCAATGTTTTACCTGTCCCGGCGCCAGCAAATGTGCGCCTTCTTTGAGAGACTTGTCGATTGCGTCCTTTCCTGCAAGCAGGTAAGAACAATCTTGCTTATGGAAACAACAATTTTCCAACACCTCCGACATGCCTTGCAGCGCCGTGGAATTAAAACCCACGAAAACGTGCACGCGATTATATTTGCTGTTATTTGAAGAGACGGCTTCGGAGAACGCGCCGATATCGGACGGCGCGTCATCGCAACCGGAGGGATAAGTCGTCACCAAAACGTCCTCAAACCCCGCGGATTCATTAAAGCCGCGCGCCTCTTCTTCCAGGTGGTTGCACACCATGATACAAAGCTTACTTGCCATAATCTTTTACCCAATCCAGCGGATAACGCCCCCACTTAAAAACGGCTTCTGACAGAGCGAGCAAAACCTCCTCCGGCACTTGCGCGGGGATTTCGCTTTGATTGTCGGAAAGGACGTAGCCTCCGCCGGGGCCAGCCTTGTAAATGGCGTCCTTCACGGCCATCTCTGCCCGTTGGGGCGTCCAGCGATGCATTTCTATGGTATTTAAATTTCCCATAACGGCAATCTTTTTCTTACAAACGGCCTTCACCTCTGCCAAATCCTCCAAAACGCTGGTGACGACAACCTTCGCACCCGAATCCGCAATCTCGTTTAAAACAGGCAGGCAGCGGCCGGAGGCCATGTGCATTGCAACGGGACCCTTTATCCGGGAAAGGGTTCTTTTGGCTATCACACACCCGGTTTTCAGGTACAGTTCCCTTTGTGTGATTGTGGAGGAAGAAACGGGATCGAAATAAACAATCATATCCGCGCCGGCGGCCAGTTGCGCATTTGCCCAACTCACGCAAAACTCCTCGTTCAACCTCATCAAATGCCAAAACAGTTCCGGTTGTTCGTACATCAACTCTATGTACTTGTCAAATCCCATCTGCATGACCGGCACGGAAAAAGGCGACAGCACGACGCCGATTACGGGCGCATCGGCAACCTTTTCTTTCAACATTTTCGCGGCTGCCAACACCTTCTTCAGGCAGGCGACGCTATCGACCTTGGGTAGCGTAAGGCGTTTAATGTCCTCCGGTTTATTGATGAACGGCGTGCCTGCGTTGGGTGGGCCGTCCTCAAAATAAATAACGTCGCCACCCCAGGCTTCATGTTCAATAGCGCTGTAAAAATAGGCCGATACGCAATCGTGGCGGTACCTGGCACGCAAACGAAGCTGTGCTTCAACAATGTTTTGTGCGCCGGAAAAATACTCTTGCAATGAAATGCCCAGTTCCTTTGCCCCATGCAGGGAAACGGGTAAAAAGAAAGGAACCCGGTCTGGCTCCTGATGTGATAGCGTACGGGAAATACGCTCTCGTGACGTTATATTTTTCCGTGGCATAGTATAATTCCTTATTCGAAATACGAATATTGAATATCGAACAAGGAATTTCGAATGATGAAGTATTCTTATCCTTCGCCATTCATTATTCCTTGTTCGATATTCGACATTCGCCTTTAAAAGACAATCGCCTTAACCCCCCCCTGCGACATGCGTTACCAATCTAATGGGCGACCATTTTTCTAACCGTAGCTATCGCCTCGGCGGCATTGCGGCAAAAGGCGTCTGCGCCGACGATTTTCCAGAGTTGATCGTCAAAGAGAAAAGGCGCGCCGCCCACAACAACCTTGGTATTACAGCCAGAACTATCGAGCTTTTCCCTGAGTTGTTTGACAAGAAGCGCCGATCTGAGCATGAGTGTGGAAATCAGGAGTACCTTAATGTCTGATTCTTTTACCTTAACCACAAGTTCATCCACGGTAACGCCGTGTCCAAAGTCAAGGACGTCTATCCGGCATGACCGCAACACGGAACGCACGATGCGTTTGCCCAGCACGTGATAATCTTCAAGCACCGCGATGGCTATGGGGACGTGGGCTTGCGGAGCCGATGAATGGGTGACAATGATAGTGTCCATGATGTTTTCGCACAACCTCCCGCTCATGTACACCTGGGAAAGAGAGACTTCCCCTCGTTCCCACTTCAAGCCGATCCGTTCCAGCGCCGGAACGACGAGCCGGTCAACAAACTCAACCGAACTGATAACGCCGCTCAATTCCAGATACACCTGCCGTGACGCTGCCTTGTCAACCGACAAAAGCGCCTTTTCAAATCTTGTGATATATTCCTGGAATTCATTCATGGCTGGTCAGGCAGCATTAAAAAGGATGTTGGAAGGGAGGTTAACGTCTGCCGCCTCTTAGTATCTCAATTCATTTCTCAGACGCCATTATATTTTATACTGTAGTGTTTTTCAATGAATAATACATAACATGAAACGAAGAATGATGAAAGGTGTCACTCCTTCCTTCTATAAACGGCCTTTATAACGGTTGGCGCAGTTGCGTCCGGTACCGGCGGAACATAACCTCTAGTTTTTGAAAGATTTCTCTGGTCTGTGTTGAGTTGTTCATGTACAAGACCCAGGAAAATTGTTGTTCCTCAAATCCTTCGGTAAATTGGGGGAGCATTTCATCCACAACCATGCTTACCTGACCGTGGCGCAACTCCAGCGTTGGTACGCGTTCCTCTTTCCCTTGAATCATCCTGACGGGTATGATGCCGTTCCACTCCTTTGAAAACCCCTCCACGACGTAAGGCCTGCCTTCTTTGTCAAACAATTGATACCATACATGAGCAAAAGCAATAGACCGCTCTTTGTCCACAACCCATCCCCACACGATATCGCCATCAATATCCAGTTGGGATAATTGAGAGAAAAACAGGAATATGGAATCCTCGCAATCACCCGTCTTGCTTTGTAACGTTTCTAACGGTGTTTGCCATAAATCCGTCCTCGATGGTTCCGCCTGGTAGTCAACACCAAAGGATATTTCCTTGTATGCCTCATAAATCTGTTCACCGTTCCTGAAGGTATTGGCACACCAATCTTTATACAATGGATTATCGGGCAGGCCGTTTTCCCCGGTTGAGCTGACAGGCACTGGTTTTAGTGGATAGGTGTCTTCAACGGGGCTGTACCCCCTGTCGGTCAAATACAAATCAGCATACGAGTTGCCGGCATATACTTTCACACCACCAACACACAAAAAGATAGCTGCTGTAATAACACTTATAAAATACCTCATAGCTTTATTCTCCTTTCTCTTCACAAGCCTCTCCGTAATTAACTTCTTACGTCCCGTGGCCATCTTGAATACTGAAAAGGTTCAAGAGAAAATAGAGCAACATAAATGCCGAATGAGTATGGAAATGTATTTCCAACAAAACAAGCTGTTAACCGTAGGCATTTCAATAACTTAGAGAAAACAAACCAGCCGTACCGCCAGCAGGGAAGGGTTGCATTTTAAAACAAATTGGAAAGTATGGTGTGAAATTATAGACGAATTATCAGACGATGGGTAATGTGCAACGCATTAGGGATTACCTGGCGTAG
>CAYHFB010000215.1:0-6751 GCA_964355695.1 uncultured candidatus Brocadiaceae bacterium | reverse complement strand
AACGCAAACAAACGCCAATACGGCAAAGACAATTCATCGCTGAGGACGCGGAGAAACAACGACAACATTTAACCGCTAATACACGCGAATGGGTTTCTTTATTAGCGTTCATTCGCGTTCATTGGCGGTTTGATCTGTAGTTCTTTCTGACGAGCCTTTTTCTCCGCGCTCTCTGCGTCCTCTGCGGTGAATTTGTTTTTCCCTGTGATTGGGACTATAAAATTCTAAAATCGTTAGAATGAAGTTGTAAAAGTTATTTATTTACAGTCCCTTACCACCTGATGATCGCCTGCACGAATGATTTGCCGTACGTCGATTCTCCCGGTTCGTGTTCAATCTCATACTCAAATTTGAATTCCACGTGGTCCATAGGAGAGTAATTGACTCCGAAGGCGGTACGGTCAGCTTCCATCCCATCCGTGACATTGCGGTTGGGGTCTACGGAATCAAACCGAACCACACCCTCCACGTACCGGAAATAGTTCATGTCAACGGGGTATTTGTACGACGTTTGCAGGTAGTAACCATTCCTGTCATAATCACCGCCTGCCGAAGACGCCTGCTCCACGTGGCTGGTAATGTACTCGCCCCGCGCCTCCAGGTTGCCCCGCTTATACTGAATGTCCGTGCCCAGAAAATCGATGTCGTATTGATTACCCTCATCGTATTTTCCCCGCGAATATGAGCCGCCGATTTCCAGTCCTTTCAGGAACTCGTAGCCGAGCCTGCCGCCGATGGTCTTGTTACTGTTATTATCCCAAAGTTGCTGCATGTCCTCGTGGTTGGGACCTTCAAGGCCGTTAGTCAAGGCCAGTTCGTACTTTATCTTTGTGTCAAACGGCATGGGGATGGTTCCATGCAGCATCCCGCCGATATCGGAGTAGGTGCCGGGGATAATTCGTATCGACGGCAAGGGGCGGTCTACCAACTTATCAAGAGGCCCATCCTCCACAAATCTCTCAATACCCAGCGGATATTTGAATTTTCCGGCGCGAAATATCAGCCATTCATCGACAATCTCATAATCAAATGCGCACGTTTCCAGTCCATACTTTTGGAACCCTCCAACAATTTCAACCTCAGAGGTAAAGGAGAGATTTCTCGTTATACGCTTTCCTATCCACAGGGTAAGTTCATTCTCTTCCAAAAATTTGACCGATGGCTGCTGGGACCCATCATCTCTGCCATGAAGGGGAGAGGTGCTTGCAAAAAAACCGTGGAATTCCCATTTTTTCCAATTATCTTCCGGTTTGTCGGAAATAGACTCAACATTGAAAAGATAGTCTTCAGGCATAGCAACCGTTCCTTGTTCTGGTAGAGTAATGGAACTATTCGTATCGCTTACTGTTTTATTGGCCGGTTCTTCAGCAAGGCATAAGATCGGCAGAGAGATACCGAGCATCAACACAAACAGGTTGTAAAGTTTCATCCGAAAACCTCGCGGTATTGTTAATGGTACCTAGTCAGAAATTTCTGATCCCGTCTCAAAATAGGGAAACACCTTTAAAAGCAGGGTTTCAATCTCCTTTGTCAAGACCTTAAAACCATGGAGGTTGGGCTTTACCGCTCCCGCCCCCAAAAAGCCGGCGCTGCCCAGGGTTTCCCGTGCCGTAACAAACCTGCTGTAGATGTCTTCGTGCAGATGTGTCTTGTGGCGCGCATCGTAGCCCCTAACATTGCCGGACAGCAAAAGGGTATAATACTCTTCCGCCAATCGCAGTCGCACCTTGGAACGGACGAATATTTCCAACCCCTCCCGGTTGTTATAATAAAACTTCTCGCACAGGCCCAGGAAAGCAAGGTTCGCCATCTGGTTGGCCAGTGATTGGAATTGCTGAGACCGGATGCTTTGGTCAATCCGTGGTTTAAGATTGACCTTAAATATCTTATGGATATCTTCAATACGGTCTGCAATGGCGTTGATTTCCGCAGTGACCTTCGGCCAGTCTGCATCCCTTGCACAAGAAATAACTGCTTTAAACGATTTAACCAGCGGGTCCTCTTCCTGGGTATATCCATAGCCATAAACACCGTTCTGACACACGCATAAAAGCCACAGATGGAACATCAGGCAAACGCATACCCATTTTTTCATAGACACCCCAATTTTGGTTTTCATTGTTGTAAATCAAGTCGCCCGCGGCGATGGTTTTTTGTAGCGCCGGCCTTTCTGGCCGGCAATGGCCTGGAATGCAAGCCATTCTCTTGGTGGCACAGGCATCTTGCCTGTGCTTTATGTGTCCAAATCACACCCACGCCCTGAGTGGGAATGTATTGCGAGGACTCTCTACGCACAGGCTGGAAGCCTGTGCCACCAGTGAGTAGGGTGGATTTAAGCGAACTCTATCTTGTTATATACCTGATTCGATATTAAACTCCTTGCCGCCTCCATCCCCATCTCCATAGCCGCGTCCATAAAAACGTACTGGAATGCGCCCTGTCTGCCGCAGGTAATTACGTTTTTGTATGAACTGAGGAAGCGAAGGATTTCTGAGCGATGCGCCCCATAGTTGAGATCATAGATGGGATACCCGTGGGTTACGCCGGTAATAAAGCAATCAATAACCCGCCTCTCAATATCGATCCCCAGTTCCTTTAAGTCTGCCACACATTGCCCCAGCAACTGCTCCCGGGAACAATTCCAAACCGCGTCACCTTCGTGGCAGGGTATCTCCAGCATAATCGACGTCTTTCCCTCCGGCGCGTTGGAAGGACTCCGCCGTTTCGGCTCCTGGATACGTGTCATGATGTGCCTGCGTTCGGAGACGTACATCCAGGTGTTTTCACTAATGTCGGGCATATCCACCAGGATGTTTAAAAAACGGATGGCGCGAAATCCCAGCGCCTCCGCGCATGGGACACTATGGCCGGCGCGTTCCACCGGAAACGCCTTTACCAGATCCGGTAGCGGGATGGTGGAAATGATTTCGTCGCAGCGCATCGACTTTTTAACCCCCCCGTGCAGATAGGTTATCCCATTAACGAGCGCGCCGGATACCGTTATCCCCACAACCGTAGCCGAAAGGATAACCTCCCCACCCATTCGGGTAATTTCCCCGCTTATCGCGTCAAACATCTGCCCGATACCGTTTTCAGGATACCAGAACTTGTCGGTATCGGTTCGGAGAAAACCCCTTTTCAGCCTTAAAAGCCGCAATACCGCGTCGCCGAGGTTTAACAGCGATATCCTCTGCGGCGCCCAATCCGCAGAAATGCGGTCAGGTGGAATTCCCCACAGCTTTTCCGTGTAAGGGCCAAAGAAAATACGGTAAAGGGTTCTCCCGAAGCGATTGATAAGCCAGTCCTCAAGAGAGACCTCTTTCCCCCTGAATAAACACCTGAAAAACAACGACTTCGTATATGAAACGCCTATCTTGAGGTTCTGCCACAGACCCATCTTAAAAAGGATATCCTCAATTGTCAATGGATAAGAAAAGACCTTTCCCTTGTGCAGAATCACACTTTTTCGGTTTGCAATCAAGAGTTCGTCCCCCATGATAGCGCGAACACGGTCAACGAGTGCCTTGTTTTTCGAGGTAAAACGATGGCCTCCCAGATCAAACCGGAAGCCCTTGTATTCATGGGTGACGCACAGGCCGCCCACTTTATTGTCTTTTTCAATCACGGTAACGTCGCAACCCTGCCCGGCCAACTCCCAGGCAGCCGACAAGCCACAAGGCCCCCCGCCGAGAACAAGTATCTTCCTTCTCATTCTTTAATTACCCAAACCTGTTATAAGAAAAAATATTGGCTTTGAAAATCCCCAAATCCCTGATATCGTATAATACGGCAGCATAAGGGAGTAATCAAGCGCAGATCGTGGCTGGTACATTTCAATCCTGTATCCTTAATATAAAAGATACTGGAAGCAGTGACCGTTTACCGCAGAGGGCGCGGAGAAGCAGATGACGCAGAGAAGCAGAGGGCGCGGAGAAGCAGAGGGGAAGGCTGCATGAATTTCCGACTCGTTTTCACACCGGAGCTTGTTCGATATTCGCTTTGCTGAACTTTGATATTATCTTTACCCTAATAAGCGGTATATTAGGAATTACTGCACCCCTAAAAGCACAGGCAAGATGCCTGTGCCGCCAAGAGTATGGCAGGAACTTTGACATCCATCGGTAACAAAAAAAACACTAATGTCCGTAATACTATTAGAACATCCACGCCCTAAAAATTTCAAACGGTTTGAAGAAGTGGTAAACGCACCCTTGTCGGCCTGTTTGTTTACGGGTTACATCGCGTCGGTGCTACAGGAGAACAACGTTGCGTCCGAAATCATTAACGCCCATCTTTACGGTTGGTCTATAGAGCAGGTGGTCGCCCGTCTTTTTCAGAAATCGCCCCGGCTTTTGTGCGTTCATACCGTGTACCTGTGGGAAACGACGCAAAGTATTTTCGCCCTGCTTTCCACCGTAAAATCGGCGCTTCCATCAACCCACATCAACCTTTATGGATACTACCCGACCTTCTCCTACGAGCGGATACTCGCCGACTTCCCTTCTATCGACTCCATAACCATAGGCGAACCGGAATTCACCACCCTCGATCTTGCGCGGCACGTCCTGTCCCTGCAAGACACTGCGGACACGATACTCATCCCCGGCCTTGCTGTAAGGGGTAAAGACGGAAAGGCCGTGTTTCAGCCCCGTCCCCCTATAAAGGATTTAGACACGCTCCCTTTTCCCGTACGTACGGACGTCGGCCTTTATACGAAAAAGTCCATTGCCGCATACATTCAGGGCAGCCGCGGATGTTATAACCACTGCACCTTTTGCTATCTGAACCCGTTTTACGTCCAGGCCACCCCATGGCGCGGCAGGAGCGCAAAGAACGTCTTTGAAGAGATATGCCAGTTGCATACAAAACACGGCCTGTCAAACTTCTACTTTTCCGATGCAAACTTCTTCGGAGTAGGGAAAACGGGGAAGGACCGCGCCATTACCCTTGCGGAACTTATATTGTCCGACAACCTGGAAATCCGTTTCGGCTTTGAATGTCGCGCAAACGATATCGAAGAATACTCCCTTTCGAAGCTGGTGATGGCGGGGCTGAACAACGTCTTTCTCGGTTTAGAGAGCGGAGACCCGGCGTCGCTGAAGCGTTTCAAGAAGCACACTACCGTCGATGACAACAAAAATGCGATCCGCCTGCTGCGGGATTATGGAATTGAGCCGACCTTCGGCTTTATCATGTTCGAACCCAATTCCACCCTGGAAGGCATCAGAAACAATTTTGGGTTTTTAAAGGAGGCGGGTATCATGACCACCCCCGCAATAACCGCCCACCTCCTCCATCACAAACAAACCCTGTTCCTGGGGACGCCCGACTATGAATCCCTTGCGGACAAGGCAACCGCCAACCCTTCGTTCACCGATTACGAAACCTTTTATAAAATGAAAGACCCAAAGGCAGAGGCCTTTTACGACGTCATCTCCCTTATATGCAGAACGGCCTTGTCGTCGCTTCCGGAGACGTACGATTGTGAAAACAAGCCGTTGCACGCGGCATCAACGTCACTGGCGGCGTTAAACAACCTCTTGATCACGGCCTTCGACGAAACCCTGTCACACTTCGAATCCCATTCCACGCCCTATCAACAAAGCGAGATACAAGAAATGGGTGAAAAGTGGATTGCCGCAATCAAAGATACATCAAATTGCGCCGCCCGGGATGGGAATTGACGCCATCTGTAGGGTCTGATGGATGTATTATCTTGTACGACGGTTAAGCACTTGAAAGTCGTTTTCAGCGTAACGTATCATGCTGTGGACATCTAGGCTGAAATCTTGAGCGGCAAATTGGAGTAATTATATTATGGGTGGATACGCTTCGCTTAATTCACCATACGTATTACGCATTAGACGTAGCGCAGGCTTTCAGACTGCGTGTGGGGAAGTCGGCAGGCAGGATGCCTGCGTTACGGGACGTTTTGACTCAACGATGCAAGTGCTTCAAGTTTCATCAGCCACTGATGGAAATGCTGACAACGAGAGCGGATGGCAGGCAGTCCAATATCCATCGCCATTAACGACCCTCCGACGACCTTGTCGTAGACCGGTACATGTTTAAGTATCCGCTTCGAGGGTGCAGTTTCAGTTCCTTCATCAATCTCCTCCGGGTTGGCATACCTGTCAGTCTCGGCTTTGAGTCGGGCGATTTCTCTGGAATAATCGGGATAGTAGGCTCGAAGTCCGGCGATGTTCACAAAGAGGATGGCTTCGAACTCGTGCAGTTGAATATTCGAGATAAATCGTCTTGAATCAACGTCCTCGGCAAAGGCGTTTTCAAGAAGTGCAACCTTTTGAAACGGGTTCGTGATTTTCTCGGCCTCACCACGTTTGGGGAAATCACCCGGCAGGTGGTAAAGATCAACCATCGTAGTAACAAAAGCTTTCCGATCTTGCTTTAACCAGTTGGTAACGTCTCGTCTTAATTTTGGGTAGTCAAACAGTCCGCCACGGGAAACGATGCGCTGTTTCCTTCGACCGAACTCGACTCGCCGGGCAACTGCGCCAACATCGAATTGCGCCAAGTGGATGGACAAGACCTCGTTGATGTAGGTTTCCTCCGCCTGTCCTTCAACAACAATGTTTATGCGTTTCATGGCTGCGGCCTCCCTCCCAAGACATTCTTTCCCCAAAGCTCCCCCAGTGAGTAGTCGTTGAGCCACAATTCAAGTTCTTTTGTACTTAGACGGTTGAACGTCGTTTCACCATCCTTTCGGTCTACCACGATGAGGTCTTCAGCA
>CAYHFB010000214.1:0-6754 GCA_964355695.1 uncultured candidatus Brocadiaceae bacterium | reverse complement strand
CCGCCAATAAACCCATGATAACCCTAAAAGGCTATAAAATAATAGATGAGCTGTATAAAGGCAGCAGGACGGTCGTTTATAAAGGCCATAGCCTTGAGACAGACAAGCCGGTAATCCTGAAAACGATATGGGATGGACATTTTACCCCAGATGACGTTGCACGATTACGCCATGAATACGAAATCTCCAGCGGTTTGAATATCGATGGCATTGTGCGGCCTTATGGATTACAGAAATACGGAAACGGCTTGGTACTGGTGTTGGAGGATTTCGGCGGCATTCCTCTCAAAAAAATAATCAGTACCCACGGTATCCTTGCCGAGAAGTTTTTCCACATTGCCATTCAGGTGGTAAGCACCCTTGCAGAGCTTCACCGGAAGCAGATTATCCATAAGGACATCAAGCCATCAAACATCATTTATAATCCAGAAACCGGGCAGGTAAAAATAACCGATTTCGGCATTTCTACGGTGCTTTCCAGGGAATATCAAAAGGCCGTCAACCCCGATATTTTAGAAGGAAGTTTATTCTACCTGTCACCGGAACAAACCGGACGCATGAACAGGGCAATTGATTACCGCACCGATTTCTACTCGTTGGGCGTTACTTTTTATGAAGTACTTACCGGGCAACTCCCCTTTCAGGCGCACGACCCTATTGAATGGATTCACTGCCACATAGCCAAAAAACCCGCACCGCCCCACACCGTAAACGCAGATGTTTCGGAAGCCGTCTCTGCAATTATCATGAAACTGCTTTCAAAGAACGCCGAGGACCGATACCAAAGCTCTTTCGGACTGAAGGCCGATCTCGAAAAGTGTCGGTGTCTGATAGAAACGAAGCAACCGCTCGAAGGCTTTGTCCCTGGCGGAGACGACAGGCATGAAACCTTGCACATTCCCCAAAAATTGTATGGCAGGGATAGGGAAATTGCGTCGTTGATGGCGGCCTTTGACCGTGCCGGTTCAGGCAAGGCGGAAATGATGCTTGTTTCCGGTTACTCTGGTATTGGAAAGTCCAGTTTGGTAGGCGAAATACACCGCCCTATCGTTGCACAAAGGGGTTATTTTGTTTCCGGGAAATTTGACCAATTCCAGCGCAATATCCCCTATACGTGCCTTATCCAGGCATTTCGGGACCTCGTCCGTCAGTTATTTACGGAAAACAATGATAAAATTGCCATCTGGAAAGAAAAGATACTGGACGCCCTTGGGCCAAATGCACAGGTGGTCATAAACGTTATACCCGAAACAGAACTGATTCTCGGAAAACAACCGGAACTGCAAGAATTACCTCCCGCGGAATCACAAAACCGTTTTAACATGGTATTCCGCAATTTTGCGCGTGTATTCTCCCAAAAGGAACATCCGCTGGTTTTGTTTTTGGATGACCTGCAATGGGCTGATTCTGCCTCATTAAAGCTGATTCAGTTTCTCGTTACGGACACGGAGACGCGATACCTCCTGATCGTCGGCGCATACCGGAATAATGAAGTAAGCGCTACCCATCCTTTACTATTGACCGTGGAAGAAATTAAAAAGGCGGGGGCAACGGTAAACGGTATCAGTTTAAATCCTCTCGACACAAATAACGTGAACCAGTTAATCTCCGACACACTGAAGTGCAGGAAAGAAGATTCGCTGGAACTGGCGACGCTTGTTGCAAAAAAAACAGCCGGTAACCCGTTTTTCATTGATGAATTTCTAAAAACGCTCTACCAGGATAAATTACTCGATTTCGATAGCAGCAAAGGTGGTTGGCGATGGGATATCAATCAGATTAACGACAGAGGGATAACGGAAAATGTGATTGATCTAATGGCTGGAAAGATACAAACGCTTTCCTTGCAGGTACAGGAAGTCCTAAAATACGCCGCGTGCATTGGAAACAATTTTGATTTAAACACCCTATCCATCGTTTGTGAAAGGCCAATGAGGGAAATTGTTGCAGATCTGTGGGCAGCCATAAAGAAGGGGCTTATTATCTCGGATTCCAGGCTGCTATCTGAAAACTGGGAGGTATGGGACGCTGCAACCGATACGGAAGAGAGAGAGCATTACTTTGACTCCCTTCAGTTCAGGTTCCTCCACGACCGCGTACAACAGGCTGCTTACACCCTGATGAACGACTGGCAAAAAAAAGATACCCACCTGAAGATTGGCAGGCTTATGCTCAAGGAAGCCGGTCATGAAGGAAAAGATGGGGAAATATTCAATATTGTCAATCACTTAAATTACGGAAACGATTTGGTAGCGCTTCCCGAAGAAAGGTTCCAATTAGCCCATCTCAATCTGGACGCCGGGAAAAAGGCAAAGACCTCCACCGCGTATGAACATGCGCTAAAATACGTGACAACTGGTATGCAATTGCTTGATGAACATAGCTGGCAAACCCATTATGACTTGACGAGTGAACTCTCCAAGGAACGCGCAGAATGTGAATACCTTTGCGGCAACTTCGAGGAAGCAGAAAATATATTCAACGTCATCCTGAAGAGGTTAAAAACGAACAGGGAAAAAGTGGCGGTATATAGTAAAAAAATCACCCTGTACACCAATCAGGGCAGGTTTAAGGACGCAATAGACTTAGGCAGAGAGTCTCTTCGGTTATATCGAATCGTTTTGCCTGTGAAACCGGGAAAGGGGATAATCCTTCTTGAATATTTGAAATCCAAATATCTTCGTTATCAGAAGAAATGGCATGGCATGAAAACCATAAACGCTCTACACCTCCTGCCTGACATGTCTGACCCTGATAAGCTCGCGGCCATGAGCATCCTCAAGCACCTGCCTGATCCCGCGTACTTCCTGGACACGAACATGCTTGTGCTTCTCAGTATAAAAATGGTTAACCTGTCTTTGAAATATGGCAATACCGATGTCTCACCCTTTGCCTACAGTCTTTATGGCACTGTCCTAGCTGGCGCTTTAGGCGACATTGAGGGTGGGCATGAGTTTGGTACGATGTCCATCAATCTAAACCAAAAGTACGAAAACATAACGACGAGGCAGAAATCGCTTTTTACCTTTCATGCCTTTGTCAGCCACTGGAAGACGCATCTACAAAAAGATGAAGGCCCCATGAAGGAGATATATCATCTTTGTCTTGAAGGCGGCGATCTTGTTTTTGCTTGTTATACACTCGCTATTTCCACGATAAAATTTACGATACGGGGCTATGGACTTGACGATTTAATAAAGATAGCCAGGGATAATCTCAGTTTCATAAATCGGATAAAGGAAAACAATTCCGGCATTTATGTTACTGCTATATTACAAATGGCCTTATGCCTGAAGGGACGTACCAAAGAACGATGCGGTTTTTCAGATGATGCCTATAATGAAGACCTTCACGTTCAGAAAATGAAGGATGAAAATAATCTTACCCCCTTAAGCGTGTATTACATTTTTAAGATGCAGGCGCTTTATATCTTCGGGGATTATCCCGGCGCTCTTACGGTGGCCAAAGAGTCTGAAAAGATAATTGAGGCGTCACTTGCCCAAGCGCAACTTCCGGAACATTACTTTTATTATTCACTCACCTTGGCGGCGCTTTACCCTGCGGCAACCAACGCTGAAAAGAAGGTCTACCTGAAAATCCTGAAGAGGCATCAAAAGAAGTTTAAAAAATGGTCAGACCATTGTCCTGAGAATTTTCTTCATAAATATCTGCTTGTTTGTGCTGAAATTGCCCAAATACAGGAGAAGGAGCATTGGGCTCTGGAGTTCTATGGCCGTGCCATTACGTCCGCACGCGAAAATGAATACACGCAGAATGTGGCAATCGCATGTGAATTGCTTGCAAAGTTTTACCTGCAAAGAGGGCTGGAATCGCTAGCCAGGGCGCATATCGTAGATGCCTATTACGGATTCTTGAGATGGGGAGCCAATGCGAAGGCAAACGCTTTAGAAGTTCAATATGGCAATTTAGTCGCAAAGGTTCTAGTGGCAAAAGGCGACCAAAGTACAACCACCAGCACCCACACGAGCAGCAAGGGTTCGGAATCTCTTGATATAACGTCGGTAATCAAGGTATCTCAAGCCATTCTGGGTGAGATCAATCTTGACAAACTCCTCAGAACGCTTATGAAAATTGTAATGGAAAACGCAAGTGCACGGCGGGGGATTTTAATCCTTGAGAAAGAAGGCCGGCTTTACGTGGAGGCGGAAGGTAACGCCGATAAGGGAGAGCCGGAAGTGCTGCAATCCATTCCCGTGGAAAACAACAACACCTTTTCTGAATCAATCGTTAATTATGTTGCCCGTACCCGTGAAAACATCGTACTGGATGATGCAACCGCCGATGGCATGTTCACGAAAGATAAATATGTGATAGAAACCGGTCAAAAATCCATACTCTGCATGCCGGTGATTCATCAAGGCACATTGACGGGATTGTTGTATCTCGAAAACAACCTGGCAACTAAGGCATTTACTCCTAAGCGATTGGAATTGCTCAAAATCCTGTCCTCCCAGTTGGCGATTTCCATTGAAAATGCCAATCTTTATAAGGATTTAAAGGTATCACACGAACAGTTAGCGGACTACAACCGCACGCTGGAATGGCGCGTTGCCGAGCGTACCACGGAGCTTTCACAATCGAACGACCTGCTTAAGCAGGAGATTACCGAGCGTAAGCGCATGGAAGTGGAATTGGAAAAGGCAAAAGAAACTGCCGTAGCCGCCAACAAGGCCAAAAGCGACTTCCTTGCCAGCATGAGCCATGAGATTCGCACGCCATTGAACGCCATTACCGGAATGGCCGACCTGCTCAGCGATACGCAGTTGACCCAGGACCAAAGAAAATACGTCCAGATATTCCAGTTAGCAGGAGAAAATCTCCTGGAGGTTATTAACGACGTCCTTGATCTCTCAAAAATCGAGTCAGGACAGATTGAACTGGAAAATATAGATTTTGATTTACATGCACTGGTTGAAAACACGTGCGAAATGATGGCCGTTCGCGCCCACAAAAAAGGTCTTGAGTTGAACTGCCATATTGCCGGCGGCGTCCCTGCCTTCGTTGCCGGTGATTCCGTTCGTTTGCGTCAGGTGCTTATTAACCTGATTGGAAATGCGATAAAATTTACCGAACAAGGTGAAATAGCCGTAAAGGTTGCTCAAGATCCAAATGATACCAATAACGGCGCTCTGTTGTTCACGGTTTCAGATACGGGGATAGGCATACCGGCAGGGAAACTCCAGGCCATCTTTGATCGGTTCACCCAGGCTGATTCTTCCACAACCCGCAAGTATGGCGGCACCGGGTTGGGATTGACCATATCGAAGAATCTGGTTGAACTTATGGGTGGCCACATCCAGGTAGAAAGCGCAGTTAGCCATGGGAGTGTTTTTTCCTTTGCCGTAAAATTTAAAATCCAGGACGTTCAGAATGCTCCCACAAAAATTTACCCGCTTGATTTGAGAGGGACAAAAGTCCTCATTGTGGATGACAACGACACAAACCGCTTGATATTGAATGAAACCCTTACCGGCTGCGGGGCTTCCGTTATGGCTACGGCTTATGGACAACGCGCGCTGGCGATGCTTAAGGAAGCAAGGATTGAAGGCGCACCCTTTCAGATTCTCCTTTTGGACTGCCGAATGCCCACCATGGATGGCTTTCACGTTGCGGAAAACATTAAAAACGACCCTGAACTAGCCGGTGTAACGATTATGATGCTCACCTCCGATAACAGGGTGGGCGATTCTGCAAGGGCGCGGGAATTGGGTATTGCGTCCTATATCGTTAAGCCGGTAAAACGCAGCGAACTTTTAAATACCATTAGCCTCGCCATCGGGAAGGCACCGATTTTCACACAAGAGCCGGTAACGGCAGACCTGTCTGCGGGTCCAAAAGGTTTTTCCACACTGAACGTCCTGCTTGTTGAAGATTATGAGTACAATCGCATTGTCATTCAGTCGTATTTAAATAACGTTAAATCCATTGACGTGGCTGAAAACGGCTTGATAGCCGTTGAAAAATGTAAATCCAAAAGGTACGACATTGTATTAATGGATATGCAAATGCCGGAAATGGACGGCTACACGGCGACGCGGGAAATAAGGAGATACGAAAAAGAAATGGGGCTGTGCCCAACCCCCATCATTGCACTTACCGCCCACGCGCTGGAAGAAAACATGCAGAAAAGCCTGGATGCCGGTTGTGATGACCACCTGACAAAACCGATAAAAAAGAAGGTACTCCTGGCGTCTATTCAAAAGTTTATATCCATTCAAGACCACATTGACGCGGCAAGTGAAGAAACCCCTGTCGTACTCGCTGAAGAGGTTGGTTTCACAGAGCCTGCCGGTCAAAACGTGGTGACGGTAATCCCTGATTTTCAGGAAGTCGTCCCCTCATTTCTTAACAGCGTCCGTCAGGATATTATTAGTATGACCGAGGCGCTCCGGGATAACAACTACAAAAAAATCATCGAATTAGGCCACCGTATCAAAGGCGCCGGTGGCGGCTATGGCTTTCATCACCTATCGGAAATGGCCAGGTCTCTTGAAAAACTCGCTGAAGAGGGCAATGTGGAAGAGATACAGAGGCAACTAGAGGCATTTTTAAGCTACCTGGATACGCTTCATGTTGTGTACAAGGGGGAATAAACCTGCGTGTTGCGTAGTGCGAACCTTTCGGTTTGCCCTATGATTTGCAATATTGCTGGGGTTTGTGTGGGAAAGGGCGGGGAAACCCCATAGGTGTTAAGTTAAGGGGTGTGCTATAAGCACAAAATCGAATATCGAAC
>CAYHFB010000213.1:0-6756 GCA_964355695.1 uncultured candidatus Brocadiaceae bacterium | reverse complement strand
GTTTTGATGCAGACATATTGCTTTTGTACAAAAAACTCTGCCGCTATTACTTCAACATAGATCCCGTGGCTACGGCTTCATATATAAACTTTTACCGTGAAATGTGGGATTCTGATAATAGAGAAATTAACGCGGCGCACTTATGAAAAAAATAGTTAATAAACACTTTACCTTTAGCAAACTCGTCAGTGCCATTCAAGGCGTTCATAATGAACTGCTGGAGCAAGCAAAGCGAGCAATCAATATTAGCCTTTCTCTACGCAACTGGCTGATTGGCTATTACATTGCTGAATACGAAATGCGTGGCGCGGATCGGGCAACGTATGGCGACCAATTGATGGATAAGCTTGCAAAAACCTTGACAAAACAGGGCGTTTCCCGCTGCGACAGGCGTGAATTATATCGGTATCGGAAGTTTTATCTCATGTACCCACAAATTGTGGAGTCAGTGACTCCACAATTTATACCTTTCCGGAACAAACCAATTCGGAAGACGCCTGCTTCCCTATCAGGTGCAGCTTTGGAAGGTAGTAATGTAAAGATTGTGGAGTCACCGACTCCCAAATCCAAAATAGACGGAAAGACGCTGATTTCCAAATTCTCCTTTACCCATATTGTTGAACTGCTGAACATCGAAGACGTAACCAAACGCGGTTTTTACGAAATTGAATGCCTTCGGGGTACCTGGTCCGTACGGGAATTGAAGCGGCAGATTGACAGCCTTTACTACGAGAGATCCGGTCTTTCCAAGAATAAAAAGAAGCTGGCAGAACTGGCACAAACTGGTGCAGAACAAACCGAATCCCACGTAACGATACGCGATCCTTACATTTTTGAGTTTCTCGGACTTAAAGCTAAAGAAGTCATGGGAGAATCTCATCTTGAAGATGTCTTGCTTGACAATCTTCAGGAATTTCTACTTGAACTTGGACATGGATTTTGCTTTGAAGCACGGCAGAAGCGCATTCTCATTGGCGACACCCATAATTTTATTGATCTGGTTTTTTACCACCGTATTCTCAAATGCCATGTGTTAGTGGAGTTAAAACTTGCGGGATTCAGTCACGAAAATATCGGACAGCTCAACACCTATGTAAGCTGGTATGCAAAGAATGTGATGACCGATAACGATAATCCACCGATTGGCATTCTGCTCTGCACCAGAAAAGATCACGCCTTAGTAGAATATGCCCTGGCTGGCTTAGACAACCAACTCTTTGTCTCTAAATATCAGCTCGAACTACCGAAACAAGAGGACATGCAACGTTTCCTTGAGGAACAGATCAAGGAGGTGAGGGAATGAGTTGGAAAAGATCATCCGCGAGAACTTAAAAGGGATTGGGTGTGAGTTCTGAAACGAAGTGATAATTTACAATTTTCGATTATCAATTCAGTAGGGAGATAATATAATGAAATTGGATTTAACTAGTCTACAAAGCGCCTTGGCGTCATTTGAGCGGGCTTTAAAAGTTTCACAAAAAACAATTGATGATACCTCTTTTTCAGAAGATGAAAAGGAGGTGATAAAAGCCGGTGTTATTCAGAACTTTGAATTTTCTTATGAATTATGCTGGAAGTTTATGAAGCGCTGGCTAGAGCAAAACTATAGCGAGTCTTTTACTGCCGGTATTACCCGAAAACAACTTTTCCGGTATGCCGCAGAAAATCTCCTGATTGAGGATTACGACGCATGGATGCATTTCCATGAGTTGAGAAATAAAACCTCGCATACGTACGACCGCGAGGTTGCAGAAGAAATATTTGAGGCCGCCGGTAATTTCTTCCACCATTCCAGGTTGTTTTACAAGGCAATTGAGGCACGAAATGATTGACGTCAGCGCAGAGCAATTAAACATTATCTTAAATATTCTCAAGCAAAATATGCCTGGATACGAAGTCCGCGCCTTTGGCTCACGGCATAAATGGACGGCAAAGGACTACTCCGATCTCGACCTTGCCGTTGTCGGTGAAACAAAATTGGATTGGAAAATCATTTCCAACCTGAAAGAGGCATTTGAAGAATCCAACCTCCCCTTTCGCGTAGAGGTGCTCGACTGGCACGCCATCTCGCCAGAATTCAGAGCCTTGATCGAGGCGGGGTATGAGGTGATTCAGAAACGCCAGCCTGCGCATGGCCGCACGCAGACAGAAGGATTGGATATGGAAGATAAGGGGTGTAAAACTGTTAAACTGAAAGATTGTTGCACCAAAATTGGCTCAGGTGCAACCCCACGGGGCGGGAAAGAAGTATACCTTGACGAAGGTTCATTCTCGCTGATTAGAAGTCAAAACGTTCTGGATTTCTTTTTCTCGTATAATGGTCTCGCATTTATTGATAAAGACCAAGCCTATCAATTAAGCAATGTTGAAATTGAAGAGAAAGACGTCTTGCTAAATATTACAGGAGACAGCGTCGCAAGGGTTTGCCAAGTACCCGGCACCTTACTTCCCGCCAGAGTAAACCAGCATGTTTCAATTATTCGCCCCGATAAATCCAAGTTGGTTCCTGAATTCCTAAAGTATTTTCTGCTTAATCCAAAATTTAAAAACTACATGCTTGGCTTAGCGTCTGTGGGTGGAACCAGAAATGCACTGACTAAAGGAATGATTGAAGATTTTGAAATTAACCTTCCATCCCTTTCCACTCAAACCCGCATCGCCGCCATCCTCACCGCGCTGGACGACAAAATCGAACTGAATCGCCAGACCAACCAGACGTTGGAAGCCATCGCACAGGCGATTTTCAAAGAGTGGTTTGTGGACTTCCGTTTCCCCCATTCCCCTCTTGAGGGGTGGCAGGCGAAGCCTGACGGGGTGGATTCTTCTCTTTGTCCATGCCCAACGGGCCGGGTGGATTCTTTGCCAGCGAAGCCTGACGGGGTGGATTCCCCTCTTGAGGGGTGGCAGGCGAAGCCTGACGGGGTGGATTCTTCCCTTCGTCCATGCCCAACAGGCGGGGTGGATTCTTTACCAGCGAAGCCCACCCCTCTCCCATCATGGCAAAAAAACTCACTTTTCCCGTTCTGGACTTTGCCAAAAAACCACAAATTGCAAGAACGGGCAAAAGGACTGAGAAAACAAGGAATTTTATCAGAAGTTGTATTTTGGAAGGCTTTTAAAGACAAAAAAAAGCTTGGTTGGGATATCGATAGACAGGTTATTATTGGCAATTTTATTGTAGATTTTTTCATTCCGGAACTTGGACTTGTATTTGAAATAGACGGCTCAAGCCATAACGACAAACAAGAATATGACCAGCAACGCGATGCTTTTTTATCCTCATTACAGTTAAAAGTTGTAAGAATTTCTGATAAAGACGTGCTCAGAAATATTGAAGGCGTTTGGAGTTTCGTGACAGAGTCGATCAAAGATAGAGTTGAAGGGTTGGCAGAGAAAAGTCCACCCCGCCCGTTGGGTTTGAAGGAGAAGCATCCACCCCGCCCTTCGGGCACCCCTCAAGAGGGGAATAATCCACCCCGTCAGGCTTCGCCTGCCACCCCTCAAGAGGGGAATAAATACAAAGATGATGGCGGCGAAATGCAGGACAGCGAACTCTGCCCCATTCCGAAGGGGTGGAAAGTTGGGAAGTTAAGCGATTTTGGAAATATTATTTGTGGCAAAACCCCTTCAAAAGCAAATGATAATTTCTTTGGTGGGCAAATACCTTTTATTAAAATACCAGATATGCATAACTCTGTCTTTATTACAAATACTGAAGATTCATTGTCAGAAGAAGGGGCGCAATCTCAAAGGAATAAATTTATACCACCAAGTTCTGTTATCGTAAGTTGCATTGCTACTGTGGGCTTGGTTGCCATTACATCGGAAAAAAGCCAAACGAACCAGCAGATAAACGCAATAATCCCTAAAGAGGAGTATTTTGCATATTACCTATATTATTGCGCTTTAGACCTAAAAGAGGTACTTAAAGATTTAGGAAGTGGCGGCAGTGCAACTTTAAATGTAAACACTACAAGTTTTTCTAATATTAAATGTATCATGCCAAGCGAAGAGGTGATGAGATCATTTGATAGCTTAACTAAACCCATATTTGAAGAGATACTATCAATCGATCACCAATCCGCTACCCTCGCCGCTATTCGCGATGCGCTGTTGCCGAAATTGATGAATGGGGAAATTGAGGTATGAACGAGGAGAAGAAAATAGAATTCGTTGATAATCCAGACTTCAATCGCTGGCTTGAAGAATACTATTCTGTTGAAATCGAAGAATACAAGTATCTTTCTAGCGATGTATTGTATAAGATTAATTATGACGATTATATCGAAGCCTTGAATAGATACAATACTGACCCTAAAATAGAATTATCAAGAATTGAAGAAAAGTTTCCTTCTCCGATAGCATACTTCTTCTACCAAGCAATCAATAATTATCAGAACGATCACCATCGCCTTGATTTGCTCAAATCTTGCTGGGAATCAGTTGTTTTCTTTCTTTACGGTTTAGTCGTTGCAGAGGTAAGACACAGAAAGATATCATTAAAGTCAATCGGGATTGTTTGGAAAACTCTTTGGAGTGATCGGCTCTTTGATAAACTAACAATTGTCGAAAATATAATTGACTATACAACTAAAAATGGAATCCATTTTGACTGCGCATCTCTTATTCCGATTTCAACGCTAACCCTTATTAAAAAGTTGAACCAAGAAAGAAACGGGTTTGAACATTCTGCCGCAAGAACATCTGCACAACAACAAACGCTTTACAACGATCTTTATCCATTGCTTGAAAGTGTCCTAAAGCAACTTGTAAAATTGGAAAATGTTACTATTTTACGCTATTATTCGGCAGAAACACCGTTAATCCCGCGTTGTGAAATATACAATGGCAGTTCTTTAGAGGGACGTAAAGAAACTGTAATTCTTAAAAGAGATAACTATGTTGAAATACTGGATTATTTCAACGCCAACTCATTATTTGCAAAAGTAAATAATGAAGTTTTTTGCATCTCTCCTTTTGTCCATTTTTGTCAAGAAACACACGAAACCAACGCAACCATTTGCTTTTATAAAAAGGAAAAGAGTGGGAAATATCTTTTCGAAGTTGTAGGGAAATCTCAAGATAAGGAATTTGATAAAACCCCTTTCGATTTAATGATAAATCAACTGAGATGTCTGGTGGTGTGAGGAAATATGAATAACGCACTTAACGAATCAGAAATAGAACAAATCGCGGTTGCCTCTATCCACGATGTGCTGTTGCCGAAATTGATGAATGGGGAAATTGAGGTATGAAAGAAAAAATGGATAACGAAATTATTTTCTACACCTCACCGGAAGGCAAAAAAAAGGTTGAGGTTGTTTTTCAGGATGAGAATTTCTGGCTTTCTCAAAAACGCATGGCGGAACTCTTTGGCGTGGACGTTCGGACGGTCAATGAACATTTAAAGAATATTTATCAAAGTAGAGAACTGACTGAGGAGGCAACCATCCGGAAAATCCGGATAGTTCAAAAAGAAGGCAATCGTGAGGTTGGACGTGAGGTCGATTTTTACAGCCTCGACGCAATCATCGCCGTCGGATACCGTGTCAACAGCTATCAGGCAACGCAGTTTAGAATATGGGCAACCAAAACGCTGAAAGAGTTTATTATTAAGGGTTTTGTGCTGGATGATGAGCGGCTTAAGCAGGGTAAACGGTTCGGTAAAGACTATTTCGACGAACTGTTAGAGCGAATCCGGGAAATTCGTGCCAGCGAACGCCGTTTTTACCAAAAGATTACCGATATTTACGCGTTATCTGCTGATTATGATAAAAACGCACCCATGACAAAGGATTTTTTTACCAGTGTGCAAAATAAACTCCATTGGGCAATTACCGGCAAAACGGCGGCTGAGATCATCTATGCTTCAGCCGATGCGACAAAGATTTACATGGGCTTAACCAATTGGAAACATGCCCCAGAGGGTAAAATATTAAAATCTGATGTAATTGTGGCGAAAAACTATCTAAGCGAAAGCCACATAAAAGAATTAAACCGTATCGTTTCTGCTTACCTTGATCTGGCAGAGAACCGCGCCGAACGGCAGATACTTATGAAAATGGGGGATTGGATTCAATTTCTGCATAATTTTCTGGAGTTGTCAAACTACCCTATCCTTGAAGATAAGGGCAAAATAAGCGCATTGGAAGCCCGGCTTAAAGCCGAGCAGGAATATGAAGTGTATCGAAAGAAACAAGATGAAACCTATGTTTCTGATTTTGACAAAGAGATAAAACGGATAGAAGGCAAAAAATGAAACCCTTAAACGAAACCGAGGGGAAATACCTGAAAGACCGGAACCTAATTGAGGGGCGAAAGCCGAATTATTACATTTCAGCCGGAATCGCTGCTTCATTGCCTGATTCTGCTATCAAAGCGCATTATATTAATACTAGAGGGTTTGATGATGCGCACTATAAAAAAATGATTTTGGAATACCTTGATAAGTTTGGAAAAAGTAAAAGGTCCGGCATTGAGGAGTTGTTGTGGAACAAACTTCCGGATATTTTGACGGATAAACAAAAAAAATACAAGGTTACTAATCTTTTTACCGCCCTGCGCAATGAAGGCAAAATAAAGAATGAAGGGTATTCTGAATGGGTTCTGATTTAAAAGGGTTTAAAAGAGTTTAAAAGAGTTTGGAAGTGTTTAGAAGTGTTTTGAAGTGTTGAAAGTGGCTAGAAATGGCTGGAAATAGCTAAAAGAGTTTAAAAGAGTTTAAAAGAGTTTAAAAGAGTTTAAAAGAGTTTAAAA
>CAYHFB010000212.1:0-6765 GCA_964355695.1 uncultured candidatus Brocadiaceae bacterium | reverse complement strand
TCATCTGTAAATACCTTTTTTTATCCACAAAAACAACGGGCATGCCGGTATGTATTTCAACCCGTATTCCCGCTTTTGATATCGGTTCTGATGCTTGGGCCACTGCCTCATGCGCCAGCGCTTCCATGGACACGGCTTCCGGAACGTTGACTACCCGTCCGATTCTAGAAAGGCACAAAAGTTTTTCTAACATAGTATCTATTTTATTTACTGCATCCTGGATATGCTGCGCGTCGCTTTTCACGCGCTTCATGTCACCGGATACCGCATCCGTTTCTATAAAATCGGCAAAACCGGCAATAGTCAATAAAGGGCTTTTAATATCATGGGATATGGTGTAGATAAATTTTTCCAGTTCATCGTTTTTTGCCTGTAATGCAAGGGTGAGACGTCCACATTCTTTTTCTAACCGCTTCCGCAGAGAGATTTCATTTTGAAGGATTTCATTTGCCGCAGATAATGCATCGTTAGATATAGTCATTGTGTTGTTTCCTTTTTCCGATATTTCTACGAAATTCCTTGTTCAATAATCGTTCTTCAATATACGGACGTCTCAATATCCCAATATCTCAGAGACTTTTCCCGGCTTGCCAATATAATACCCCTGCGCATAATCTATCCCGTATTCAATGAGCAGTTGCATGATTTCTTTTGAGCCGACATACTCCGCAACGGTCTCTTTCCCAAGCCCGCGAGCCACTTCTACCATTGCTTTTACCAGATGCTGGTCCACGGTATTCTGCGGTAAATCACGGATGAAACTTCCGTCTATCTTCAAGGTATCAACCGGAAGATGTTTGAGGTAATTAAACGATGAAAAACCGTTTCCAAAGTCATCAAGGGCAAACCGGCACCCCATCTTCTTGAGTGAATTAATGAAATGCTGTGCTTTCGCAAGGTTCTCAACAATGTTAGTTTCCGTGATTTCGAAGATGAGATTCCCCGGATTAATACCCGATGTGTTAAAGGCGTCTTGTATGTTATTCAACAAATCCATATTCATAAATGCCCCGCCGGAAAGATTTACTTCAAGGAACTTCCCCTTTTTTTCAAACTGCTTTTCCTTGATAATCTGAATGGCGTTTAACACCACCCAATGGTCTATTTCCCGGATCAGGCCAAAGCGTTCTGCAACGGGTAAGAAGCGGTCTGGCGCAATAATCTTTCCTTCTTCACCCACCATGCGAATCAATGCCTCATACCCTACGATCGTATTCTTCTTTATGTCTAATATTGGTTGCAGGTAGAGTACAAAACGGTCTTCTTTCAGGGCAAGTTGAATGCGTTTCTTCCAGTCAAGCTGCAAATCAATCTGAGCCTTGTGGTCTGTTAAAAATACACACTCACGGTTTTTCCCCTCTTCTTTTGCTTTGTATAATGCAAGATCAGAACAAGTAAGCAAGGTATCCACGTCGCTCCCATGTTCCGGAAACATGACAACGCCAATACTCATGGAAACATTTAAGCGCAGTCCCTGCTTGGTAACAAAGGTATTATTACGTATAAGCTCACCGAGCTGCTTCGAAATTATCAAGGCTTGATTTGCATCTGTGTTGGTGAGAATAACGGCAAACTCATCCCCTCCAAGCCTGGCAAGTATGTCGGTCTCCCTCAACCGGACCCGCAGCATACCCGCTATGCAGACAAGGATTTCATCGCCGACCTGATGACCATGGGTGTCATTGATGTGTTTAAAGTCGTCTACGTCCAAAAACAACAATCCCCCGCTAACATTGTGCCGTCGCGACAATGCAGTCCAATATTCCAGTTCTTCCCGGAAACGTCTGCGGTTATACAGATTGGTTAACGGATCATGAACCGACATGAAAAACAGTTGGGTTTCATAATTTTTATGCGCAGTAATGTCTTCTGTGATCTCAAGAAAGTGGGTAATTTCTCCCTTATCATTTCTTATGGGTGAGATTGATGACCGCTCCCAGTACAACTCACCGTCTTTCTTCTTATTCTGGAACTCCCCTTGCTTCCCTTCACCGGATGCAATATTTTCCCACAAACGTTGATATTCTAAAGATGGCGCTTCACCCGGAGTTAATACACAAGGATTTTGCCCAATGCTCTCTTCCCTATTGTACCCCGTCATCTGAGTAAACCGTTGATTAACGTATTCAATTTTTCCGTCAGTGTCGGTAATAAGAACGGACATGGTGCTTTGTTCTACCGCCTGCGATAGCTTGCGGAGGCTTTCTTCCGCCCGCTTGCGCTCCGTTACACGGCCAAGCTGTATGGCAATGTTCGCCACTACCTCAATGAGGAGAACCCTGGGTTTTTCTACCTTCTCGGAAAAGAACTCCAAAATGGACGCCACCTTGTTGCCTTCTAATATGGGGAATGACAGTGCGCCCTTTATCCCAAGGTCCAAATTTTGTTCTAAGGCAATCGGCATCCTTTTAAAATTTGAGTCTTTTGTGACGTCAGAAATCCAGGCGGGCTTTCTGCTTTCATAAACCCAGCCCGGCAACCCCTCTCCCGATTTAAAAAAGGCCGCATCGGTTACTGTTTTTAAGTTTGTAAATTTTTCCGGATCTTTAAAATACCAGAGTTTTGAAGGCTTCAGTACCAGAGAGTCGCCGTTCCCCACGGGATAATACACGTGCCCCACCGGCCACCCCGCGTGCCGGCAAATACTTTTGAGACATATAAGCATTGCATCATCCACCGTTAGCGCATTATTGGCGGCAACGGTTATCTCGTGAATCAATTGGATAATACCGTTCTTTTCGTGTATTTCCTCCTCTTTATGCTTTCGCTCGGTTATGTGGTCCCATTCACGTAAAATCCTACCACAAATATGAGGCATGTCCGTCAACATCTCTACGGTCTTTATTATGTAATCAAATGCCCCCCCCTTCATGGCAGAGACCGCGGCTTCAGCATTACCATGACTGGTCATTATCACCACCGGGTATTGCGCGTTTTCTCTGTCCCCCGGTAAAAGCTCAATCCCTTTGCCATCCGGCAGATGAACGTCAGCAAGTACCAGGTCGAATGTCGCCTCCGACAAGCGGGTTTTCGCCTCACGCAAGGTATACGCAACGGTTAATTCCACGCGCCCTTCCTCCTGTTCAAAGGACCTGCGTATTAACTCGGCATGAGCAACCTCATCCTCAACCAGAAGGATCAGTGTCTTGTTTTTGTTCATACCCTGTTCCACCATGATAGTTCTTTCCTGTTCTCATGAAAATATTCTTGTTTCCAAGCGACAGCTTGAGAGCGTGCCTGTACGAAAAGCGCCTGTTTCTCTTTTTGTTTTCCGTCAATATTTCGTTCCCAACGAAACTCGTTCAGTTCCACCAGGTATTGTTCAAAAAACTGAGGTTTTTAGCCGTAGGTACATCGTTAGGTCTCCTGCTGAAGTTCTTCTATCTTTTTCAACAAATTATTCGCACTCATCGGCTTTTGTATAAAGGTTAAGCCCTCATCACCAATCTCTTTGTTGGTGACAATATTTTCTGAATAACCGCTCATAAAGAGGACTTTAATATCCGGCATGAGTTTCTTGATGCAATTATACGCGTCTTTCCCACCCTTTTTGGGCATCATTACGTCAAACAACAGCATGTCTATCTTGTCTTTACACGCTTCAAATTTTTCTATTGCATCGTCACCGTTAACCGCAGATACGACGTGGTAGCCTGCGCGTTCCAATATCCTTAAAACAAGCGCCCTCACGCCATCATCATCTTCTGCCACGAGTATCGTCTTTGCTCTTACAGACTGGATTGCCTTTTTGTTTTTGTCTATGTCCGGTTTCATGGCCTTCATCTCTGATATGGGTAGATATATTTTGAATGTTGCGCCCTTGTTTGGTTCACTGATAATCTCTATATGTCCATTATGCTGCTTTACAATTCCATAGACAATGGGAAGCCCAAGCCCCGTTCCCTTACCCCGTTCCTTTGTTGTAAAATAAGGCTCAAATATCTTCATCTTTGTTTCCTCGTCCATACCCATCCCGGTGTCTGTAATGGTTATAGTCCCGTAGGCGCCATCCTTATCAAGTTCGTGTTCGCTTGCCGATTTACGGTCCAGTACAACAACGTCCGTACCTATCGTAAGGGTGCCGCCACCCGGCATGGCGTCCACTGCGTTGTTTACCAGATTTAGCAGCAACTGTTCCATCTTGTCGCTGTCTGCCAACACGATAATGTCCTTATCGGTAAGGATTAATTTGCAAGAGATATTTTCACCCAAGGTTTTTAGTAACAAGCATTCTACATTCTTAATGAGACTATTCAGACAGACCGGTGACAGGCTAACCGGCTGCCTTCTGCTAAAGGATAAGAGGCTTTGGGTTAATCCCCTCGCACTTATTGAGCATTCAAGTATTTTTCTTAGATAATCCTTTGCCGGATTACCCTCATCTATTTCATCCACAGCCAATTCCGAATACCCCATTATGGCCATGAGTTTGTTATTAAAATCATGGGCGATGCCGCCGGCAAGCCTTCCCACGGAATCAAGCTTTTGTGAATGGTAAAGATGTTCCTTCAGTTTTTCTTGTTCTTCTTCCAGCGTTCTTATCTCCGTGATATCGCTTTTAAACGCGATATAACCGGAGATGTTCCCCTCCGCGTTTTTCAATGGAGAAATACTTACAAGTTCGCGGTAAAGATCGCCATTCTTTTTTTTGTTGATAAATTCTCCTTGCCAGGTTTTACCGGTAGTTATGGTACCCCATAAATCGTTATATCTTCCCACAGGTGTTTGACCGGATTTCAGGACACGTGGGTTTTTCCCGATTACCTCGTTGAAGGTATACCCTGTTAATTCCAGAAACCGGGGGTTTACGTATTCAATAGTGCCTCTCGTATCAGTAATCACAACACAGGTTGGACTCTGCTCCACCGCCTGAGTCAGTTTACGCATTTCATCATTCTTCGTTAAAAGCTCCTTCGTTCTTTCGGCCACGTGCTGTTCCAGGGTTTCATTAAGCTTCTTCAGCGCGTCTTCATACCGTTTCTGTTCCGTGCAATCCCGTATAACGCTGACGGCATTCCAACTGCCGGCCGATTGGAACGAGGCAAAGGAGTGTTCCGCGTAAAACGGCGTGCCGTCTTTCCTGCGCGCGGGCAAAACGACCCGTTTCCCCAAAATGGGCAACGTTCCATTTGCTTTGAACTTCATCATTCCATTTAAAAAAATGCCGGCTTCGTCTTCCGTCACTAATAATCTAAAAACGTTTTTTCCCAGCGCCTCCTCTTTCGTATAGCCGAACATGGTTTCTGCCGCACTGTTCCAATAAGTAATCCGTTCGTTTTCATCCATCATAACAATTGCATCAAACACCGACTCGGCAATCTTTGTAACTTTTTCTTCCGCTTGTTTACGAGCAGTAATATCGCGTAATACAACTTGTATTGCCTTTTTGTCATTTAAAACAAATGGAGTCGCAACAACCTCAACGTCCACCAATGTACCATCTAACCGAACAATTTTTTCTTCAATCAAACCGGCAAGAATGCCTTGTTTTGCCATCGTATCAATACTTTGTTTCATTATTGAATGAAAGTCCGGATGAAATAACGCGAGGGGTGATTTTCCAATGATTTGTCCCTGGTTTTCAGCGCCAAACAGTTTCAAAGCTGCGGCATTTACATAGGTAATTTGGTACCCGTCATTAATGAATACGGCGTCTTGTAATATTTCTATTAATGTTTTGTACTTTTCCTCGCTCTCTCTCAACACCGCTTCTGCTTGCTTACGCATGGCCTCCATGCGATCCATGCGGCCGCCGACCATTTTTGCTATGAAAAACACAATAACCCCAAGAACTACCGCGGTTAAAACGACATTTATCCCAATCGCAACCGCCGGATTGACGAATCTTTTTACAACAAACATGTCGAACATAATGTCGGTAAAAATCGAGGTAAAAACCAGGATGGGGAAAAAACCACACATCAAGCGCGCGCGTACCGAGTCGCCGGTAAAATAATTTGCGGGTATACACTCAAGACCAGTCAAATGAATAAGACTGATGCCCATCATAACAAAGGCAAAAGCAGTATTAATTGCCATGGGAACCGTAGTGCCAACATAGAAAATGGGCGTACCGTAAAGATATCCAAAGACGACAATACATCCAACAGCGACAACGGTTGCGGCAAGACACGAGGCAACGTTACGGATAGGTTTCCTGCGTGTCGGGAATGTTAATAAAAGGAGCGATGCACTCGTTAGTATAAAATTTCCCGCCGTAAGGGGAGACATATAACCGACCGAAACGTGACCAAATAACTCACCGGAACATTTTAATATCACCAGGTCAACATCGAATGCTATTACGTGAAAATAGTGGAGAAGTGTCAGAATGCCGACCATTGCGACGCATAGTGAAATGATCGCGGATATCCTAACGATAATACGAGGAAGAGGCCGGCGGTGAAGGACAAGGGCAACGGCGCCTATGGCAATAAAGGCTGTCGCGGTATTGGGCGCCATGGGTATATAATCGTACCCAATACTAGCCCAGGGCCGCTGTCCCAATAACCATCCCAAGAGGGCAATGACGCCTAAGCCAATAGTTAATCCGCAACAAATCCATGAAATAAGCAACAAATATTGACTGGATTTCAGGTTATGCCGCTCGCGCAAATCGTTAGAATGAAACATGTATTTTAGATCCCTCGTTCTCAAGCGCTGAATATACCAAACGTAGCGTAGGTTTAATAGGACAATACATTATTATACTGTCCCCAGCAACATAATTTTCTTACCTATGGCCGCTTGCGCGCATAACGCCGT
>CAYHFB010000211.1:0-6791 GCA_964355695.1 uncultured candidatus Brocadiaceae bacterium | reverse complement strand
TTATTCCTTGTTCGATATTCGGTTTTGTGCTTATAGCACGTCCCTTAACTTAACACGTATGGGCTGAACAGGGTGGCCTGACCTGATTTGTTTTTTGTATGGCGCTATTTCAAACTCTGAGTAATCTGAGTTTTCCATTTTGTAAAGATTAACCAAGGTGAACATACTTTTAATTGACCCGCCGTTTTACCGGTTTTTCAACTACTACAATCGTTATTTCCCACTGGGGCTGTGCTATCTGGCCTCAACGTTGAAGAACGCCGGACACCGCGTTACTATTTACGACGCCGATTGCAACAAGCCGCCGGACGCAACCGCCTCTGCAAAAAGGAAGGGCATGGATTATTCCCGGTTGCCGGAGAAATACCGGATATATCTCCGGGAATTGCAAAATCCGGCCAATCCCATCATACAAGAGATATCGGAAACCCTTGAGAGATGCCGGCCAGACCTCGTTGGTATAACCGTAATGACCCCAAAGGCCGCCGCAGCCTTTACCATTGCCGCACTGGTGAAGAAGCGCCTTAAGGGCTGCTGCGTCGTCTTCGGTGGACCTCATGCGACGCTTATGCCGGATGAGATACTGAAAAACACGAGCGATGTGGATTTTGTGGTAAGCGGAGAGGGCGAGAACGTCTTGCTTGAATTGGCAAACCTGTTAAGCGCCAGTAACCGGGCTGCACAGGCTGTGAGCCAGGGATGGGGCGACATGCCTGGTATCGGCAATTTGGGTGGGATTTCTTATTGCAGCAACGGCAAGCGGATCCACCAATCGGCTAGAAGTTTTATCGACGACCTTGA
This sequence comes from uncultured candidatus Brocadiaceae bacterium, assembly GCA_964355695.1. Lineage (GTDB taxonomy): Bacteria > Planctomycetota > Brocadiia > Brocadiales > Brocadiaceae > JACVXV01. The sequence continues at coordinate 5,990 of CAYHFB010000211.1, read as the reverse complement.
TACCCTTGCGTTCCCCGACAGAGAGGCCATGTTGGGCGCAGATACCTATACCGCGGAAGACAGCGGCCTGCTGATGGGAAGCCGTGGGTGCCCCTACCATTGCTCTTACTGCGCTACGCAGATATGGACGCGTAAGGTGCGCTACCGTTCGTTGCCGAATATCCTGGAAGAAATCAAGCACGTCCGCCTGCGCTACAAGACGCGCCAATTTACCTTTAAGGACGATTCCTTTACCGTTAACAGAAAGCGGGTGTTGGAATTTTGCAATGCCCTGCTGGATGGGAATGTCACCATCAACTGGGATTGCAATACCCGGGCTGATTTGGTGGATTTAGAGATGTTGAAGATGATGAAAAGAGCGGGTTGCAACAGTATAAAGGTCGGCGTAGAATCGGGGAGTGAGCGGATATTGCAGTTGATGGACAAAGGCACGACCTTGCAGGGTATAAAAGACGCCGCACGCCTTTTCCGCAAGGCGGGTATCCACTGGACGGCCTATTTTATGATGGGTATCCCTACCGAGACGGAAGGCGACGTGCGAAAAACCCTGGCGTTACTGCACACAATAAAACCCAGCTTTGCTTCAATAGGCGTTTACGAACCGTTTCCCGGCACCAAGCTCTTCGACGTTGGCGTAGAGAAAGGATTGGTAAACAAGGAAATGTCTTACGAAGAGTTCTTTACGCGGATACCGAGCGATTATTATCTGAAGGATGTAACCAGGCGTGTAGACACCATGGGTACTCTGGAATTTGCCGCATTGGAGAACGAAATGAAGCAGGCGTTCCACACCTACAACAGAGGTTTTTGCCGCATTCTGGAAAGGGCTAAGGCCAGAAGCAGTCTGTACTGGCACGACCCGGGGATTTTTTTCGGCGACGTTGAGAAATTTATTGGATGGATTTGACGACAAGAAAACACGGGTGCATGTCATTTTATTTGTTTTTTCCAACTCGTTCCCAAGCTCCAGAGGTTGCCGTCATTGGCGTGGCTGACAAAATGCGCGGCGAGGTTCCCAATGCGTACATAGCGCTACGCGAACAGGCTGTGTGTAGCGAAGAAGAACCGCGTGAACATTGCCTGAAAAAGTTGCCACGCTATAAAGTCCCACGATTTTTCGAATTCCTCAAAGAGCTACCCCACATCCCTACGGACAAGGTCTTAAAAAAGGCGTTGAAACAGTAGGGTGTGAATTGCCCGTCTATCCGGCAATCACAACATAAACATTCTCCGCAACGTCTTCAACCAGCTATACTGGCATCTCCTTTCTCAATGGATTGGTAACCTGCAAGGACAAGGAAGACTTCTCCCTTAGTAAGGAGACAACGGCTTTCAACGGAATTGCCATTAATTTCTGAATTTCCTCTTGCTTTTGAAATAGATCAGCAGGTATATTGTGTCACTATGAAAAACCATCCCATCATAAAAACCATTCTGATCTTATGGTTCTTCCTGTGCATCGTGCCGGGGGACTGTTTCCTGTTGGATTGCGCCGGAGAGAACGCATCCGCTTGCCGTGAAAAATCATTAGCCATTCACAGTTGTGGTGACGACGCCGACACCAGCATTCCGCAAACGGATTCACACTGTCCAAATTGTTGCACCCTTTGCGCAAACCATCTGGTGCTGCCGTTATTTCAAAACTTTTCATTTGTTTTTACCACGCCAACCACGTTGTCCAAAATACCTCTTTTCACCCATGTTGACAGCGTCTTCCAGACGCTCATTTACCATCCACCGCGTTTAACCGCCTAATCCGCTTCAAAAGCGGCCCATCTTTACACTGATTCTATAGGTACGTTGTAACCGGGACGCAGTGTGCCTGATACGGCATATCCGCGCCTAAGCGTTAGAACAAGCTGAAGAGATACGAATCTTATACGCTACTGCAAACCCGCCCCCACGCCCCTCCCAAGAGGGGTGTTCAGAAAGAGGCGTTATTTTTGCAGCATGGGCAAACCTTACAAGTCCATATTCGTCCGCGTAAATTCGTGTCTATCTAAGCCACCAGTGACCACGGTAGTAATTTGTTTTTTCGTGTGCCTTGCTCCCCATGCAACAACCAAAAATCTGTGTAATCAGTTCTACAGACCATCTACTTCATGTTTCCATTTACGTAAGAGCTTTAATATCAAGAAATCGGATGGTCATCAACGAACGAGAGATGTTGTGTCGTTTTGGTTGCGGCTTTACCACGTCAGGAAATCTATAGTTCCAAACGTTTTTAATCAGTATGAGGCGCTGCCTTGCTCATTTAACCATAAAAGGTTTTTCTATGAATGTCCATTTGAAGTCACAAGGGATACACCAATCGTGGAGATATGTTGTTGGTGTCCTGCTAATTTGTCTCTCTATTTATTCATCCGGCTTCAGATCCGGTGTCTCCGGGGATGATTCTCACATTGCGTCCGGGGAAGGCTGTCCGCCACCGTTAGGCAAAAATATCACTCTTGAAGACGCGCTGAATATTGCCATGAAAAACAACCTGCAATTGCAATCAACGCAGGATCAGGTTGATGCCGCAGCGGGTGCGTTACGGCAATCGAAATTATACCCGAACCCCGTTCTGGAACTACTAGCCGAAGAAGTTCCAACGAACGAAATGGGCCTGAACCAAAGCCAGAATCTTGTGGGTATTACCCAGCCTATCATTACTGCCGGCAAAAGAAAGTTGGGGATAAAACTCAGCGAGCAATCGAAGGAAAAGAGTGAGTTCGAGCGTGACTCAGTTACACTACAGGTCATGACCAGCACCAAAAAAGCCTTTTATAAGGTAGTGGCAGACCAGGAAGGCATCACGGTTGCCCGGCACATAGAGGCCATTGCAAAAGGAATTTACGAAAGCGAACAGATGCGGTTCGAAGCAGGAGAGGTCGCCCTCACAAACGTCCTCAGGGCCGAGGTGGAATCATCACAGGCGAGGAACGCCGTTTCTCTTGCCGAAGGGAATCTCCAAACCTCGCTCTCTGAATTACAAACCGTTATGGGCATACCAGAGGAGTCCCTGGCTGGCGTAACAGGGAAGCTGCTGACAACGCCGCCTGATGTGTCGTTTAACGACCTCAAGCTTGCGATGCAAGTCAACCAGCCGCTCATCAAGGCGTCCAGAAAGGGCGTGGAAATGGCGGAATCACAACTGTCGTTGGAAAAAAGACAGGCCATTCCCGATATCAACGTGTCGGCGGGATACAAACGCCTTACGCAGGAAAACGCCGATACCGTCCAGATGGGCATTGAAATACCCACCCCATTTTTTAACCGTAACCAGGGCAACATTCAAAAGGGCAAGGCGCTTTCCAGAAAGGCAAAAAACGAAAACCAGTCGGTCTATAATGACTTGCAGTTGCAGTTGAAAAGGGACGTTGATTCGTACCATGCAGAGCGAAAGCGCGTCGCCGAATTCAGAGACAACATCCTCCCAAAGGCGGAAATTTCCCTGCAACTGATAGGAACGGGGTATAAAGAAGGCGAACTCTCTTACATAGACCTCCTTGACGCGCAGCGGACGTGGGCTGAAACGAAGGTCGCCTACATTGAGTCACTGAAAAAGATAAATCTGTTATTAGCGGATATTGAAGGCCTGGCGGTAATAAAAATAAGGGAATAAACTATGAAAAGCGCGTTGGTACGTTTTAAAGGCGTGGTGGCAATCGGCACGGTTGTTCTGGTTGGGATTGTTCTGTCCTTTGTTATTTTAAGGATGGAAAAAACCACAATCAGTTCGGAACAAGAACATGAAGATGGGGAACACAAAGATGACGATTACACAAAGGGACCGCATCGGGGCAGGTTGCTCTCAGAGGACGATTTTCAGGTTGAGATAACCATTTACGAACGGGGTGTTCCTCCTCACTTTAGAGTGTATGCATTTGATAAAGGAAAAGCAGTTAACCCAGACGAGGTTAAGCTCACCATTGAATTACATAGGCTTGGCGGCAGGGTGGACGTAATTAACTTTCAGAAAGAGGGTGATTACCTGCGTGGTGATAAGGTTGTTGAAGAGCCGCACTCTTTTGACGTCAAGGTGTCAACCGTATGGAAAGGAAAGACCTGCCGATGGGAGTATTCGCAGGTTGAAGGTCGGGTGGAGATCACTCCAGAGGCGATACAAAACGCTGGGATTGGTATTGAGACGGCCGGTACGGCTCAGATAAAAACCGTCCTTGAGCTTCCAGGCGAAATCGAACTCAATGCAGATAAGGTGGTGCACGTTGTACCCAGGGTCTCCGGGGTCGTAACAGAGGTGTACAAAAATCTTGGCGATACGGTCAAGCATGGTGAGGTTATTGCCGTCCTTGACAGCCGTGAAGCGGCGGAACTGAAGTGCGCATACACGGCCTCTGTGAAACGGGTAGAACTGGCGCGAACAAATTTTGAAAGAAAAGAGCGTCTTTGGAAACAAAAGATATCTTCTGAAAAAGACTATCTCGTCAGCAGGCAGGCGTTGGCGGAGGAAGAGATAAACCTGCAAACGGCCACCCAAAAACTACTCACCCTGGGGCTTTCTCAAACCGATTTGGACGGTGTTCCGGAAATGACTGGTAGGGGGCTTGCTCGTTATGAACTAAAGGCGCAGTATGACGGCGTTGTTATTAAAAAAGAAATTTCCGTGGGTGAAGCTATCAAGGAAGACGCCGATATCTTCGCCATCGCAGATTTATGCGAGGTATGGGTGGGAGTCACGGTCTATGCCAATGATTTGAGCGTGGTCAAGGTTGGGCAAAACGTTACGGTCAGTTCTCAGGCGTTAAACCTCGAAGCAAACGGCGTACTGATCTATCTCGGCCCGCTTGTTGGCGAACAAACACGCGCCGCAAGGGGAAGGGTTGTTGTGCAGAATCCAGAAGGCCGTTGGCGCCCCGGCCTTTTTGTAACTGTCGAAGTTGTACAGGAAGAAACATCGGTGCCGGTTGCCGTATCTGTCGATGCAATACAAACATTTCGTGATTGGTCCGTCGTGTTTGTGCAATGCGGCGACCTGTATGAGGCGCGCCCATTGGAGTTGGGGAGAAGGGATGGGAGGTGGGTGGAGGTTTTGCACGGTCTTTCTCCGGGGGAGAGGTATGTTGCACACAACAGCTTTATACTTAAGGCGGATTTGGGCAAGGCAGGGGCGACGCATGAGCATTAGGTAAAGCACGAAATTCGAAATTCGAAGCACGAAATTCGAAATTCGAAATTTGAAGCGCGAAATTCGAAATTCGAAGTGCGAAATCCGAAATTTGAAGCGCGAAATTCGAAATTCAAAGCACAAAACTCGAAAGGGGAAGGGGGGAGCAAGTGCCAATGGGTGAAATTCAAAATACCAAGCAATATGATTTGGAAGAACGTACCTTTGCGTTTGCTAAAGATGCGAGAAGTTTCGTAAGGAAGCTTCCAAGAACTATTGCTAATGTCGAAGATGCGAAGCAACTAATACGTTAATCTGGTTCCGTAGGAGCAAACTACATTGAAGCAAACGAATCGTTTAGTAAAAATGATTTTGTGTTTAGACTAAAGTGGGCTTTGCCCACAACCCAATAGGAAAAACACACGTTGTAAAATGTCTTACTCGTCGCTTCTACAGAGGGATTCCGGGTATGACAACAAAATAACGTAACTACCCAGGCCTGTCTCACGCAAAGCCGCAAAGAGCGCAAAGGAAAGCATAAGCACTGAATCCTGTAAGCCATTGACAACTCGTTCAATTGTTCTCCTGGATATTTGATTTATCTATAGATTGTATTGTCTATTCTTTGCGTCTTTGCGCCTTTGCGTGAAAATGGTTTTTGATTAAATCCCTGGCAACTTTGCTTTAGAGACGGAGTAGTTACAAAATAACTTCTTTTTTATTGCAGTTTTGAATCGGTAAGGTACTAATGATTTGCAGAAAAGAGGCAAAAGAAAGCAGGTACTGGTTAAGATTGGTTTTCATGGACAGTAATGCTGAACTCGAAAGAGAACGGGAAGATTTAGTTCAAGAAGCCACAGAATTGACCAATATCTTTGGC
>CAYHFB010000210.1:0-6794 GCA_964355695.1 uncultured candidatus Brocadiaceae bacterium | reverse complement strand
CACGTGGGAACGAGTCGGAAAGGACACGGGCACCGTGTCCCTACATTGAAATTCCTGTACGTTGAATTATGCCTTCGGCGACTGTTTGTACACGCAAAAGGGCAACCCTAAAGGGTCGCCCTACGTTTACATGAATATTATTAATCGACACTCTCTTCCGGTTTATTAAAATAAATAACGGTAGACAAAACCAAAAAATGATACATACACCAAAAACTGTTGGCCAGAAGGGCGTCAACGGGTTCTCGTTCGTAAATGTACCGGTTAATCCCCCAGACGAGGGCGCCAAAGTTTAGTAAAGACGCGCCGATTTGTGGCCATAGCGCCGTGAGTGGTAATGATACGCTGCCGCCCTTTGGCGTGATTCCAAAGGGGCGTTTAATTCCCAGCATTCCCAACAACGACGCCCACATAAAGACCGGGAAGCTGATCGCGCCCAGGAGTACGCCCATGAAGAGGTCTTTGATGCGATAGTTTCTTTGCTGCAACGTCCAGAGAAACATGGAAAAGGAAAGGATGATGTAGGGGGTAAAAAAGAGAAAATACACATCAGGCCTGCTGAAACTCTTTGGGATTTCAAGGAAGAGGTACAAAACAGGGCAAATCATCATGATAAAAAAGACCCATCCCACAAAATAATGGGTTCCCGAAAGGAAGTATTCCCACCACTTTGCCGGCGGCAGTTTCATTGGGTTGCGGAAGAATTCTCCGGCGATCTTTCGGAAGAGTCCCACGGTACCCAGCGCCCACCTGAATTGTTGTTTAAAATAACCGCCAAGGTCTTCCGGCCCCATCCCAAATGCGCACACCTTGTTGTAAAACGAAGAGTGCCAGCCTTTCAGGTGGAATTGAAGAGACGTGGCGAAGTCTTCCGTTACCGAGGTTTCATCGAACCCTCCAACGTCCATGAGCGCCTCTCTCCTGAAAATGACGTTGGTACCGCAGCAAAACATGGCGTCCTGATCGCTCTTCCCTTCGCAAATATATTCGTAGAAGACCACCTGCTGGAGTCCCGCGGCGCGCGCCACGCGGTTGGTTTCAAAATTTGTGTAATATTGGGGGGTTTGCACAAACGCCATTCCTGGCTGCTGCTCCATAATGGAAACAAGCGGTTCGACAAAATCGGGAAACGGATTCATGTCCGCGTCAAACACGATGATGTATTTTTCCTTTTCTTTTCGTTGTACTTCGCTGTAGTGCGAAAACTCGAACCCGTCATTCGGCTTTCCTTCCACAAAATCCAGAAAATCGTTGACCATCCCCGCCTTTGCCCCACGCCATTTCCGCCTGAAGAGGTTTATCCCGATCTTCCGGCACAGTGCGTCAAGGGATTCCCGGTAAACCCGCATTTTGTCCGTGTTACCACCCGGCACATCGTATCGGGTGTCGTCAAGGAAGTAGAGGTGTTTATTGGGGTAGGTCAGGTTATAAAAGCAGGTAAGGGTGTCCTCCACCACGCTCAGTGGCTCTTTGTATGAGGAGACGATGATCGCCACCGGCGGATAGGCGTCGGGGGCAGAAACGGGTTGCGCTGCAACAACCTGATCCCTCCGGTGAGTGAGAACGCGAAAGATGTTCAAAAAATATCCGAAGCTGTGGACCAGGACGAATGCTTCAGCGCCGAGCAGAAAAAAGGCGGCTATCATTTCATACCCCAGGAAGTCCGCTGAGAAAAAAAGAACCGTCCTGACGATAAGATACGAAGATACGGACAGTATCGTTAGCGCCAAAAGACCAGCGACAATCCCGGTTTTCGTGATGGTAAATTTCCTTGAATACATAGAACCTCGTGCGATGAATTCAGAATTGGTACTGTACCATGCCCCAGACCGCGTCTGCGTCCCAGACCTGTGACCGGTATATCATACCCTTTGCGCCAACCGTCCAGTGTTTGTAAAACTCGTAATGCCACTCACCCTCAACCTGCAAAGAAATACTGCTTATCCCGTTTGTATCAGGGGAATTCAGGAGTTCCACGTTGGTGCCGGGCGTTACGCGGATATCGTAAAAGTGTAGCTGGCTGCCGGAAATAAAATATTTTGATAAGTCATGACGCCATTCAAGCGTTAACCCGCCTGCTGTGTAATCATCGGGCGTCCAGTAGGGATGCACGATATCTGTCAACTCGTTACCCTCATATTGAAAGAGATTGCTATTCCTTGCGTCACGATATTCTCCGGAGGCCGTCGCTTTCAATGTTCGTGGATGGTCGGTAAAGGCGTACCCACATGACAACGTCAAAAACTCAACGGCATTCCCGTCATTATAGCCAAGATAACCGGTCTTGCCCTTTATCTCAAGGTTTCTACTGATATTTGACTCGACGGCAAACCAACCCGAATCCGACTGCGTCTTTTGCTGCAACCCAAAATAATTGGAAAGCTCGTCCGCCCTGTCGTATCCCACGCCAATATGGGCGTAATCGCGGAGGTTAAACCAGAGGTGGAAATGGCCGGTGTAAGTGGCGTCGAATTCGTTGTCCGTGTAATTTTTATAGGTGAATGCCGAACTTCCGCTGAAGTAAGGGTTGAGTATCCAGTTGAACCCCAGAGTTCCTCCATTTGCCGTGACGGTGTTATGGGTAAAGCCCGGACGCTCCATCCAATAGTGTTCGGTCAGGCTCAGGTGGTATCTGTTGCTGGTAATCGGGATATCCAAAGTCAGGTCTGTCTTGTTTCTTATCATTCGCGCTAATTCTCCACGCCCGTCTTCAGCCCAGTAGGAATGGCCTGCCTGCAATGAAGGTTGCTCCCGTATTTTCTCCTGCTCCAGCGGAATACCGGCAAGGCTGTGGAGCGGATCAATGGATAGCAACTTCTCATACGTGCGTATCGCGCCGTCGCACTGGCCGAGGGAACACTCCACCTGGGCGTAATCAAAAAGCGCCTCTTCGTTACCCGGCGCAAATTCTATGAGTTCCTCGTAGAGGTTGAGTGACCGGCTAAACCTTTTGTCCCAGGCCAGCAACTTAGCCCGGCTCTCCAGATATGCAGCCTTCTGTATCCTGTACGCGGGAAGCAGGCTGACGACTGCCAACTCTAACTGCATCTTCCGTTCGGCGGAAAGCCCTTGTTTGCACCGTTCAAGGCTCGCCGCGAACTTCTCGTATCCTTGGTATATGGAGCCGTTTTCTGCCATGCCGGTCAAAAGTTTCAGCGCGTCCGTCAAAAGAGGACTGTCTGTCTGCGTGACAAGGGGAGTAATTGACCGTACAAGTTCACGGTCAACCGGTGGCGTGTACATCCCCGTATACGTTTGCATCGCGCTGTCAACCATCTTCCCCCACATCGCTACACGCGCCTTTTCCTTTTGCACCACGGGGTCTTTGGGATTGAGTTGATGGATATATTCATACAACTCTATGGATTCGCGGTAACGCTTAGACCACCCCAGCGCGCGCGCCTGTAAAAGAAGGAGCTTGGAGACGTCCGGGAAATCCGCTGCCACCGTCTTGAAGAGTTGTATGGATTGTTCATATTGATGGTCGATGGCTAGTAACTCCGCAAGGCCGGATTGTGCCGGGTAGTATTGTGGGTCATTCCTTATAGCCGCCTCGTAACAGGCGATAGCCTCTTTGTTCAGCCCGTGCAATTGGTAGAGTTGCGCCCACAGGACAAGCTCTTCTGCCGTGAAGCGGCTGGATTCAGTAACGACTTTTACAAAATCGTCGGAGGCTGTCTTTTCAGCACCCGCGCGATAGAATTGCACCTCAACGTTCTTTGGGTCGGCCAGGAGCGCCTCATCGAAATACCTTGCGGCAAGTTCCGGTTTGTTCTGATTGAGGTACGCCTTGCCCATACCCAAAAGCCCTTTTACCTGAAATGCCTTACGGTCTCGTTTGGAAATGTTATCTAAGGTTTGCGGAGAGGGCGAAGGCGCGCGTGCTGCGTCTTTAGCCGCTGCCAGGGCGTCTAAAGGTTTTGCATGGGACTCCGGCGCGACGGTAGGCGCGTTGTCCGCACCGCGCTCGTTAACCTCTTTGTACGTCTGAAATGCGTCGTCATACCTCTTCGCCGAAAAAAGGATATCCGCCTTGCACAAGAGCGCATTGAGGTCACTGGGTTTTGTGGAAAGTAATTGTTGAATAGAGACAAGCGCGGTATTGAAATCCTTTTCCAGAAGCTTCACCTTCGCCAGTCCCAACAGCGCCTTGTCAGGTTCCGAGGTGGTGAGGAGCATCTTCCGGTAAATGCCTTCCGCCTCTTCGTACCGCTGTGAGCTTGCCAATACCCAGGCCAGTTTCAGCGCTATCTCCGTAGCGTCGGGGTATTCATTCAAATAGTCGCGGTAAATCGCTTCAATACGGTAGAAGTCGCCCCAGATATGCATGCGGTCTGCAAATCTGAGGGCAATCTCTGTGTTGCCTTTCGACTTGTCCATTGCCTTTGTGTACAATTGACTGCATTTCTTCGCGTGCCCAAGCGCGGCCTCCGCGTCGGCCATCTCCAAAAGGGCCAGGGCGCTATCCGGGTTTTTGGCAAGCGCCATGGCGAGCGCCTCGGAAGCCTCTTCGTGCCTCATTTGCCGCCGGTATATCTGCGCCAACTCCAGGGGTATTTCCTCGTTGTCTGGCTTTTCGCCAAGAAGGGTTTGGTACTCCTTGATTGCATCGCCCAACGTGTCGTCTTTATATGACAGCACCCTGGCAAGGGCAAGGCGCGCCTCAAAGTCAGAAATCCTGCTCTCCGGCGGCACAATGGTCGTCTCTGCCACACAAAGCATGGGAGGCAGCGTGCAGAGACACGCGAGGGACGTAATGGTAAGCGCGAACAGGGAGATTAATTTTAGGTTCATTATTGTTTTAACGTACCTGTGACTGGTATAGTATGTTGTAAATGTTGGTATTCTACCAGTCTTTACAAGGCTTACAAAGAGATTTATTTCATGGCAATCGGAGTCGCGGCACGGATGGTTTTAAAATTACACAAATTAGGGTGGAATGTTTTAAGCCTTCGATTATTTAATCAAGAGAAAGATTATGAAAAGTAAAATTAAAATAGCCGTTATTGGCGGTATAGCGGCGGTTCTGGCCGCTGTTACTCCAGTTATTATCCCCATTATTTTTAAGCATAAAGACCCTGATAATAATGCCACAAAGAATATATCCGTTAGCGATAGCAAGGGCGTTGTCATTGGAGATATTAAAAACAATAGCGGTGATATTACTGGCGGTAACAAGATTACGCATACTGGTACTGGCGACTTGATTACTGGTGGCAGTAAAACCATAAATAATTTTAATGTGTATCCTGAATATGAACAGTTGCGCAAGCGAATAGAGGAGTTGGAGCAGGATTTAAAGGATATTCCGCTGGATAATTTAGAAAGCCGACTCAGGAAGAGTGAAAAATTAGAAGAAGCTCGCAAACAGGCGCAAGACTTTGAGCATCAAATACTCCGGCTTGCAGAGACGTTTACTAAAATAGAAATAAATACCGACCGTTTAAGGCAGGCAAAGCATTACTTTGGTCAGGGGAAATTAAAAGAGGCAGATACGCTCCTCAAAGAAGAAGCCCTCCTTGCCGACCAGAAACGGCTTCTGGATGCAAAGGCACGCAAGACAAGCGATCTGGAAGCGCTCGGCAAACATCTCCTCAGTAACGCCAGCGAATTTTTAATTAAAGCCCAAATCACGGCAACGGACTTCAACAATCCCAACCGCTTTGAAGATACCCGCCGCTTTTATGAACAATCCATACAAAGCTGCCCAACCATTGAGAATCTGTTTGGGTATGCATATTTCCTTGCCAAACATAATCAACATAACGATGCCGAGCGATATTATCATGAAGTTTTGGAGAGGTTTGGAAATGAAATGGATGCACCAACCCGTGCCACGACGCTCAACAATTTTGGCATTTTGCAATGCGAGAGGAACGAATTTGAAGAGGCGTTGAAGTCGTACAAGGAGGCGCTTGGGATTTACAGGAAATTGGCCCAGACAAAATTGCAGGGCTATCTGCCAGACGTTGCCGCGACGCTCAACAATATGGGCGCTTTGCAATACAAGAAGAACGAATTTGAAGAGGCGTTGAAGTCGTACAAGGAGGCGCTTGAGATTTACAGGGAATTAGCAAAGACAAACCCGCAGAGCTATCTGCCAGACGTTGCCATGACGCTTAACAATTTGGGCGTTTTGCAATCTGATAAGAACGAATTTGAAGAGGCGTTGAAGTCGTACAAGGAGGCGCTTGAGATTTATAGAAAATTAGCCCAGACAAACCGGCAGAGCTATCTGCCTTATGTGGCAGGAATGCTCTACAATTTGGGCAATTTGCAATACAAGAAGAGCAAATGTGAAGAGGCGTTGAAGTCATACAAGGAGGCGCTTGAGATAAGGAGGGAATTAGCCCTGACAAAACCGCAGAGCTATCTGCCAGACGTTGCCATGACGCTCAACAATTTGGGCAATTTGCAATGCGAGAAGAACGAATTTGAAGAGGCGTTGAAGTCGTACAAGGAGGCTCTTGAGATAAGAAGGAAATTAGCACAGACAAACCCGCAGAGCTATCTGCCAGACGTTGCTGTGACGCTCGCTACCTTGAGTATTTTTTATAAGAATGGCGAACCTGACAAAGAGTTGTCAATTAAGTATGCGGTTGAGGCATTGCGTATATTTGCGCCATTTCTTGAAAAGGCACCATATACAAGGCAGTATGCGCAGCCCGCTTTTGAGATACTTCAGTATTGGGGTGTTGATGTGGAAAAGGCGTTGGCAGAAGGAGTCAAATAATTTAATTGTACAGTGCGACAAGCGAAGCTTGTCGTTTCTTTCGGGGTGAAAGTCCCTGACG